>CANQXP010000023.1 GCA_947627885.1 uncultured Rikenella sp. | reverse complement strand
CGGGAGTGACGGGGATACGGAAGGGGAAGACGGCGACTGCGGGTAAACCCTGAACTATCGCAGCCTCCTGAAAAATTCCCACAGCACCACCCCGCCGCTCACCGCCACGTTCAGCGAATGCTTGGTCCCCACCTGCGGGATCTCGACCGCCCCGTGGCACAGATCCACCACCTCTTGCCGCACGCCTTCCACTTCGTTGCCGAACACCAGCGCGAACTTCCCGGAGCCGCCGAATGCCTCCAAATCGAGTTTTTCCAGCGACACCGCTTCCCGTACCTGCTCCACCGCCAGTACGCAATAGCCATCTTCCCGAAGCCGCGCAACGGCTTCCGCGCTCTCTTTCACATATTCCCAAGCGACCGTCAGTTCGGCCCCCAACGCGCTTTTATGGATGTCCCGCGAGGGGGGTGTCGCGCTGATGCCGCACAGCACCAGCCGCCCGATCCCGAACGCATCGCCTGTCCGGAAAAAGGCCCCTACGTTATTGGCGCTCCGCACGTTGTCCAAAACTACCGCTAAAGGCAGCTTCTCCTGCGCGGCGAACTCCTCGGGGGTCGGCCTCCCCAACTCTTCGTTCCTGATCTTCTGCATACTGTTTTTTACATTTTTTCGATTCTTTATTTATTTTGTACGCACCCGCAGGGAACTGCCGCTTTTTCTTTTGGGATTTCCGGGCTGTGACTACTCTGAGTTTCCGCGTCAGCGGGCGGCTCGGAGCCACCCCGGGCGAAGGGCCGCAATAAATTGCAGACCCTCCGCTGGCTCCGGCCTAAGCAACCTAAAGCGGGTGATTGCGGAGCCTGAGGAATAGCGCAGCTAACTAAAAATTTCTTTGGTTCTTTCTTTTTAAAGAAAGAACAGTCACACACGGCACCATGCAAAATAAAAGATCGATAATGCAAAAATAATCTGAAAAGGGGAACCGGTTTACACCGTAATGTAAAAATCACTATCTTTCATCAGGAAAAAAACCAACCTAAAAACCCAATCGCTTATGAGTTCGAACATTCCACTGATTTTTTGGCTCGTACCCATTGCCGCGCTCGCCGCGCTCGGTTTCGCCCGATACTTTTTCGTGCACATGAAACGGCAGAGCGAAGGCAACGAGACCATGAAGACTATCGCCGGCCACGTCCGCAAAGGCGCCATGGCCTACCTGCGGCAACAATACAAAGTCGTCGGGATCGTCTTCCTCGTCCTCTGCATTTTCTTCGCCGTGCTCGCCTACGGCTTCGGCGTTCAGAACCCGTGGGTGCCCTTCGCTTTCCTCACCGGCGGATTCTTCTCCGGGCTGGCCGGGTACATCGGCATGAAGACCGCCACCTACGCCTCCGCAAGAACCGCGCAGGCAGCGTCCGAGTCCCTGAACCGCGGGCTGAAAGTCGCCTTCCGGTCGGGAGCCGTGATGGGGCTGGTCGTCGTGGGCCTCGGCCTGTTGGATATTTCAGCCTGGTACCTGGTGCTTGAGTGGTTCTATGACGACATCACCACCACCCAGAAGCTCGTCATCATCACCACCACCATGCTGACCTTCGGGATGGGGGCCTCCACACAGGCACTCTTTGCCCGTGTGGGCGGCGGGATCTACACCAAAGCCGCCGACGTGGGAGCCGACCTGGTCGGGAAAGTCGAAGCCGGCATACCCGAAGACGACCCGCGCAACCCCGCCACTATCGCCGACAACGTCGGCGATAATGTGGGCGACGTGGCCGGGATGGGGGCAGACCTGTATGAGAGCTATTGCGGTTCGATACTGGCCACCGCGGCATTGGGGGCCTCCGCTTTCGCACTGGCACCCGATATGCAGCTCAAAGCCGTGCTCGCGCCCATGCTCATCGCCGCCGTGGGGATCCTGCTCTCCATTATCGGCATCTACCTGGTCAAGACCAAAGAGGGCGCGACCATGAAGACCCTGCTCAAAGCGCTGGGGCTGGGCGTCAATACCAGCTCCGTGCTGATCGCCGTGGCCACTTTCGTGATCCTCTACCTGCTGGGGCTCGAAAACTGGCTCGGCATCTCCTTTTCGGTAATCTGCGGACTCGTGGCCGGGATCATCATCGGGCAATCCACCGAGTACTACACCTCGCAGTCCTATAAGCCGACCCGCAAAGTGGCCGAAAGCTCCCAGACCGGGCCCGCCACCGTGATTATCTCCGGGATCGGCCTGGGGATGCTCTCCACCGCCATACCGGTGATTACCATTGCCGCCGCCATTATACTGGCATTCCTGTGCGCCATCAATTTCAACGTCGCCGACATGCTCACCGCGCAGAACCTCTCGCTGGGCCTGTACGGCATCGGGATCGCCGCCGTCGGGATGCTCTCCACGCTGGGGATCACGCTGGCTACGGACGCCTACGGGCCTATTGCGGATAACGCCGGCGGCAATGCCGAAATGTCCGGGCTGGGCGAAGAGGTGCGCAAGCGTACCGACGCTTTGGATGCTTTGGGGAACACCACCGCCGCCACGGGCAAAGGGTTTGCCATCGGCTCGGCGGCGCTGACCGCCCTGGCGCTGATGGCCTCCTACCTCGAAGAGATCAAGATGGGCCTCCAGCACATCGGCGTCAAGACCATCGAAGTGCTGGGCAACGCCGTGCCGGTGGAGACTGCCACGATACCCGACTTTATGGAGTATTACCAGGTCAACCTGATGAACCCGAAAGTGCTGATCGGGGTGTTTATCGGCTCCATGATGGCCTTCGTCTTCTGCGGGCTGACCATGAACGCCGTGGGCCGTGCCGCGCAGAGCATGGTCGAGGAGGTTAGGCGGCAATTCCGCGAGATCAAAGGGATACTGACCGGCGAGGCTACGCCCGACTATGCGCGCTGCGTGGCCATCTCCACGAAAGGAGCGCAGCACGAGATGCTGCTGCCGTCGATCCTGGCTATCGTCGCGCCGATCGTCACCGGCATCGTCTTCGGCGTGGCCGGTGTGTTGGGCCTCTTGGTCGGAGGGCTGGGTGCCGGGTTTGTGCTGGCTATTTTTATGGCTAACTCCGGCGGCGCGTGGGACAACGCCAAGAAATACATCGAGGAGGGCAACCTCGGCGGCAAAGGTTCCGAGCACCACAAGGCGACCGTCGTGGGCGATACCGTGGGCGACCCGTTCAAGGATACCTCCGGGCCGTCGCTGAACATCCTCATCCTCATCAAGCTGATGAGCATGGTTTCCATTGTCATGGCCGGGCTGACCGTCGCGTTCAGCATCCTGTAACCGCTCTTTTGCGGACGCTTCATGCGCGGTACGGCTTTTCGAGCCGTACCGCGCATTTGTTTTCGCCACTGCGGTGGTCGTCTTTGCAGCGTTAGCGAAGCGCGTGGCGTTCTCTGCAAACAGGAGGGCACTGCGCTCCCGCGCGGGGCCGCGTGCTCGCGGCGAGCGGATGATGCTGCGCATCGCCTGGAAGAGTTAAGAAAATTGTTCCCGCACCCGCTGTCATGCCGAACCAGGTTTCTGTGCCAGCAGATTGTCCGCCGGTTCAGACTCCAAAAAGTTTCCGGATCAGTAGCGCTGTGTCCCGCCGCAGGCCCGGCGGTTAATCGCATAAAATAAGTATCTTTGTAAAATAACCACGGGGGGAAAGCGGATGTTTCTGGAACGGATTTCGATACTGAATTTTAAAAATATACCGGAGGCGGAGCTGGAGTTCTCGGCCAATGTCAACTGTCTGGTGGGGGACAACGGCACGGGCAAGACGAATCTGGTGGACGCGGTGTGGTACCTGTCGATGAGTAAAAGCTCGGTGGGGCTGACGGACGGCCAGTCGGTGCGCCACGGGGAGGATTTCTTCATCCTGGACGGCCGCTATTCGCTCGGCGGGGGGGAACGGCGCGAAGGGGTGGTGTGCAGCTTCAAACGGGGAGGGGGCAAGGTGATCAAGCGCAACGGCAAGGAGTACGACCGGGTCACGGAGCATATCGGGCTGCTGCCGATCGTGATGGTGTCGCCCGGCGACACGGCGCTGATCCACGAGTCGGGTGACGAGCGGCGGCGGTTCCTCAATTCGTTCCTCTCGCAGACGGACCGGGAATACCTCCAGGCGATGGTCAGGTATAATCATCTGTTGCAGGAACGCAACAGGCTGCTGAAAGTGGGCTGCGTGGGGTTCGATGAGGTGTTGGAGGTGCTGGACATGCAACTTGCGGAGGTGGGGACGCTGGTGCATGCCAAGCGGGCGGAGATGATCGCGCGGTTGGCGCCGAAGGTGGCGGAGTATTACGCGATCCTGTCGTCGGACAGGGAAGCGGTGGAGGTGTCGTACAAGTCGGAGCTGTCGGAGGCTCCTTTTGCGGAGCTGCTGGAGGCGTCGCAACAGAAGGACAGGGTTTGCGGCTTTACGAATTGCGGGATCCACCGGGACGATATGAAGCTGGAGATACTGGGCTTCCCGATCCGCAAGTACGGTTCGCAGGGGCAGCAGAAGTCGATGCTGCTGGCGCTGAAGCTGGCGCAGTTCGACATTATCCGGGAGCTCAGGGGGATCAAGCCGATCCTGCTGCTGGACGATGTGTTCGACAAGCTGGACATGGCGCGGGTGGAGCAACTGATCGGAATGGTGTCGTCGGATCGGTTCGGCCAGATTTTCATTACGGACAGCAATAAGGTGCGGCTGGAGGGTATTTTGGGCCAGATGACGGAGAATTACAAACTGTTCGGGGTCAGCGGGGGAACGTTTACGGAGGTGTAGATTTTGAGGGGACCCCGTGGGGTTTGGACAATATGAAAACGAGCCGGCTATGATGTCGAAAATTTATCCGCGTAAGGGTGACGCGCAGACGGTCTACCTGAATGCGGTGGTGAAGGATCCGCAGATCGAGGTCGGGGACTATACGATCTACAATGATTTCGTTTCGGACCCGCGGCTGTTCGAACGCAATAATGTGTTGTATCACTATCCGGTTCACCGGGAGAGGTTGGTGATCGGCAGGTTTTGCTCGATCGCCTGCGGGGCGAGGTTCCTGTTCAACTGCGCGAACCACAGTCTGGGCTCGCTGTCGACTTACACGTTCCCGTTGTTTTACGAAGAGTGGGGACTGGACAAGGCGGACGTGGCTTCGGCCTGGGACGACAAGGGTGATATCGTGGTCGGCAATGATGTCTGGATCGGCTATGAGGCGGTGGTCATGGCGGGGGTCCGGATCGGGGACGGGGCAATCATTGCGGCGCGGGCGGTAGTGACGCGGGATGTGGCGCCGTATTCGATCGTGGGCGGTACGCCGGCCCGCGAGATCAGGAGGCGTTTCGATGCCGAGACGGCGGAGCGGCTGCAGCGGCTGAAATGGTGGGACTGGCCGGCGGAAAAGATCCGGCGGTGCATCCCGCTAATCCAGGCGGGGGACTGGCGGAAACTGGAGGAATATGCGGGCGCGCAGGTGCCCGGGACGGAATTTGATTTACAGGATTTAGGATCATGCGACGCACGGAGCCGATAAGCGTGGGCGAGCTGTTGGACGAGTTTTTCAGGGACAGGCCGCTGGGGCCGGCCTCGATGGAGGGCCGGGCGGTGGAGCTGTGGGCTGAGGTGGCGGGCGATTATGTGGCGGGGTGTACGGAGGATGTCTATATTCGCGGCGGGGTGCTGTATGTGAGTTTTTCGTCGTCGGCGGTGCGGGCGGAGGTTTTTATGCGCCGCAAGTTGTTGGTCGCCCAACTCAATGCCCGGATACGGGCCAAGGTGGTGCGCTCGATCGTGGTGAGGTGATTCGATGGGGTTCACTCTTATTTTTAGTCGATTATGAAGATCAGTATCATCGTGCCGGTTTATAACGTGGCCCCGTGGATCGAAGGGTGCCTGGGGTCGGTGTTCGCGGGCGGGGCGGACTCGGCGGAGAACAAGCTGGAGTGCATCGTGGTGGACGACTGCGGCACGGACGGCTCGATGGGGATCGTGGAGGCGCTGGCCCCGGCAGCGCAGGCGGCGGGGGTGGATTTCCACATCGTGAGCCATATCCGCAACCGGGGACTGGCGGCGGCGCGCAACACGGGGACGGCGGTGGCGACAGGGGATTACGTTTTCTATCTGGACGGGGACGACGAGTTGGAGCCGCGGGCGCTGGCGAACCTGGCGCAGGCGGCGGGGGATTCGGACTATCCCGACTGGGTGCAGGGCAATTTCAGGAGGGTGACGGCGGCGGGCGAGGTGAAGGAGGATACGGTCTATTTCAATCCGGCGGAGCCGGTCTACGAAGATCGGGCGGCGGTGGTGCGCAATTTCGACCGGCTCAATTTCACCAATGCGACGAACAAGCTGATCCGGCTGGATTTTATCCGGGAGAACGGCCTGGAGTTCTGCGACGGGCTGATTTACGAGGATTCGTTGTGGTGTATGCAGGCCTATGGTGCGGTGGAGCGGGTGGCGACGCTGGGGGCGCTGACCTACCGCCACAACCTGCGCGAGGGGTCGATCATGCGCAGCGCGATGACGCAGGCGAAACTGGACTCGCTGATCTATATCGTGGAGCGGTTGTCGGAATTGCCGCGGGATGTGAATGTGGAGCACCGGGCGGTGTTCAATGCGGTGTACGGGATGAAGCATCTCTACATGGGGCCTTTCGGAGGGGCGTACCGGCGGCGGTGGATGGCGGCGCTGTGGGATTCGGGGGTGCAGCACATGGAGACGGACATGGCGGGCTTGCAGCCGCTGAGCAGGCTGGTGGCGCGGGCGCTGCGCTTGCGGCTGTTCTGGGCGCGGGTGTACCTGAGGTGCCTGTTGTGGGCTTACGGGTGGTTCCTGCGGTTCAGGGGGAAAGGGGAGGAGTCGTGAGGCTGCTTGATTCGAATAGGCGAGTGCTGGTGGTGCGGCGGAGTGCGTAAGCCCGACGCCGCATGGAGTGATAAGCGAGTGGAGCGACCCGTCCGGGTCGCCGGCCTTGCGCGCTGGCGCTTAAGGGTAGTTACAGCCCTATCTGCGTGCCCGCAGGCACGCCGGCCGAAGAAGACAGCGCGGAAAGCTATAAAGTCCCCGCGTTAGCGGCGTCGCGCCCCGTGGGGGCGTGGGCGCGACGAAAATGAGTGAGCGAAAAGCGCAATTCGTCAAAGTCGCCGGGCCGCCGTCAAGCGGCTTCGGCGCTTCGCCCGTTGGCGGCGGCCCGAAAGAGCGAACAGCTTGTGCTCGAAACAAGTAATGAACAGTAGAGTTTCCGCGTCAGCGGATCAGGCCGGAGCCACCCCCGGCGGCGGCCTGCACTCGCGATGCTCATTTGGCCTTTGCTGGCTCCGGCTTGAACTCGAAAGAGCAGGCAATGCGTTCCCTCAGGAATGCCGGGCGCCCCCGAAGGGGCGTGGGCGGCCCGAATCGGGTAGTTACAGCCCGGTTGGAGTGCCCAGCGGCACCGGGCCTTCGCCGGGGGTGGCTCCGGCCTGCGCGACCTGAAGGTCGCAGGCGAACGGGGAAAGTTCCTGCGGCAGCGGCGTTCGGGGCGCTTGCACTGTTAAAGAATGCCAGCCGTGATTAAAGTCCCGGCGGGCCGGACGGCGAGGTGCGCCGGGGACGAATGCAACAGGAATAAAGGCTTCCGTCCGGCGGGCCGGTAGCTCGTAAAATATATCGAGCGGGGAAAATGAATTGTCAAACGAACCTTTCAGCGGCATAGTACAATAGATGTCGAGGATCTCATACAGTGTAAAGAACGTGAAAGTGTCGCTGGCATTCTACATGCTGGTGCTGCTGCTGAATTTCTTTTCGAGGCGCATCTTCCTGGAGGTGCTCGGCAACGAGTTGGTGGGGCTTTCGGAGACGGTGATGAGCTACATCGGGTTCCTGAACCTGGCGGAGATGGGGCTGACGGTGGCGATCGCCAATGTGCTCTATGCGCCGCTCTACCGCGGCGACCGGGAGCAGGTGACGGAGCTGGTGTCGCTGCTGGGCTGGCTGTTCCGGCTGGTGGGTGTCCTGATCGGGGCGGCGGGGCTGCTTTTCGCGGCGTTCATCCCGTGGATATTCGCCAAAGACATCGCGGGGGGGCTGGCTCCGGGGCTGATCTACGCGGCCTATTTCACGTTCCTGACCACCACGCTGCTCAGTTACCTGGTCAATTACAAGCAGAACCTGCTGGTGGCGGACCAGAAGGGGTATGCGGTGACTAAGGTGTTCAACCTGTGCCTGATCCTGAAGGTGCTGCTGCAAATGGCGCTGGTCGAATGGGCGGGGGCGGGTTACCTGACGTGGCTGGCGCTGGAGGTGGTGTTCGGGGTGGTCTTCGCGGTGTGGCTGGAGGCGGTGGTGCGGCGGGTCTACCCGTGGCTGCGCTCGTCGCCGGGACTGGGGCGGGGACTGGTCCGCAAGTACCGGGAGGTGTTCGCGGGGGCACGGCGCATCTTCGCGCACCGCATCGCGGGCTTCGTGCTGGTGCAGTCGGACAAGCTGGTGATCTCGCAGCTGCTGTCGCTCTCGATGGTGGCTTTCTATACGAACTATTCGATCATTATCGGGAGGGTGACGACGTTCATCACGGGAACGTTGCAGAATAGCTACGCGGGGGTCGGCAACCTGGTGGCGGAGGGAGACCGGGCGAAAGTCAAGCTGGTGTTCTGGCAGTTCAACGCGATGTATTTCTGGCTGGGGGGAACGGTGGCGTTCGGGTTTTATATGCTGGTCAATCCGCTGATCGGGCTGTGGCTGACCCCGGATCGCTATGTGCTTTTTTCCCAGCCGGTGGTGCTGATGCTGGTGGGGACGCTGTTCATCGGCTTGGTTCGCCAGACGGTGCAGTATTTCCTGAATGCCTACGGGCTGTATCACGATGTCTGGGCGGCGTGGACGGAGGCGGGGCTGAACGTGGCGATCTCGGTGTGGGCGTGCCTGCATTACGGGGTGGCGGGGGTTGTGGCGGGGACGCTCCTCAGCACGGGGCTGTTCGTGCTGCTGTGGAAACCGTATTTCCTCTATAAGCGGGGGTTCCGGGAACCGTCGGGGGAGTATTGGCTGACGATCCTGAAGTATATCGCGATCCTTGCGGGATCGTGGCTGCTGGTCGGCTGGCTGGCGGGGCTGGGCTGGCTGCCGTCGCCGACGACGTGGGGCGGCTTGGCGGTCAATGCTTTGGCGGTACCGCTAATTTACGGGCTTGTATGCGGGGCGGCGATGTATGCCCTGTCGGGGGGGATGCGCTGTTTCGTGAAGCTGGTGGCGGATTTGCTGCGGGGTGCCTGGAAGAAATGGCGGGCGAAGCTGGGTTCGGGCGGGCGTTAAGCTGATGGAGGTCTTGGGTGCGGCGGTTCTTTCGGACAACTTGCCGTTCGATAGAAACGGGGTGGTGAGCGGGTAGCTTAGTTCCCATGGCAATGGCGGGCCGCTCCGGGCAATCTACGATTGCCGGGGGCGACGGAGCGGCCCGGATAGGGTAGTTACAGCCAATCAAATCGCCACCGGCTGCCGCGTCAACGGCGGGCCGAGCCGGTAAATACACAGGATTACGGCTGCCGGAAATGGTGGTTCGGCGAATAAAGTATGTGGAAATCCGCGATTAATTTCGTACCTTTGCCGCGCCTTCGGCAGGGATGCCGCAGGGCGGGGGCGTGATGGGGGCGGCTTTCTTTGCCGGGAGCCGACTGAGTAACGCCCGGTTTATTAATGTTTTCCAATCTTATACCAAAGCATGAAAACTCTGGAAATCAAAGGTACCCCGCGTACCGAGTTCGGCAAAAAAGGGACTAACGCGGTTCGCCGTGCAGGCAACGTGCCCTGCGTAATCTACGGGGGTGGCGAAACTGTTCATTTCTCGGTTCCGACCCCGGAATTCAAACAACTGATCTATACGCCGCATTCGTATATCGTGAATTTCGATATCGACGGCAAAAAGGAAAAGGCCGTGATGCGCGAGGTGCAGTATCACCCGGTATCGGGCGACGTGCTCCACGTGGATTTCTACCGGGTGGACGAGTCCAAACCGGTGGCTATCGACCTGCCGGTACACCTGTTCGGTAACTCGGAAGGGGTCAAACTGGGGGGTAAACTGATCCTCAGCAAGCGCAAACTGCGCGTTTCCGCGCTGGTGAAAGACCTGCCGGACACCGTGGACGTGGATGTGACGGAACTGGGCCTGGGCAAGTCGATCTTCGTAGGCGACGTGCATATCCCGGGGCTGGATATTCTGACGCCGGCTTCGACGGCGATCTGCGCGGTGCGCATGACGCGTGCGGCACGTGGTGCGCAGGCTGCTGCGGCCAAGGAGTAATTCCTTATATTACAGGGGCGGCCCCTCTTTGCATTTGCTTTTGCGGGGCCGCTTGCGTAACTTTGTTTCCTGCTTTCCGGCGGCTTTCAGGGCTGGCCGGGGGGCGGGAAACTTTTTTAACCGATTCTTGGTAAATTAGATGAAGTATCTGATCGTGGGGTTGGGGAATATCGGCGCGGAGTATGCCCAGACGCGCCACAACATCGGCTTTAAGGTGGTGGATGCGCTGGCGGAGACGGCGGAGGTCTCGTTCGCCCCGGATCGCTACGGGGCGGTGACGACGCTCCGGCACCGGGGGCAGGAGGTGTTCCTGCTCAAACCTTCGACCTATATGAACCTGAGCGGTAAGGCGGTGCGCTATTGGATGCAGAAGGAACGCATTCCGGCGGAGAATGTCTTCGTGGTGGTGGACGATATTGCGATCCCGTTCGGCCACCTGCGTATCCGCAAGAATGGCTCGGACGGGGGACATAACGGCCTGAAGAGCATCGCGGAGTGCCTCGGCGGGCAGAATTATGCGCGGCTGCGGTTCGGTATCGGGGGGGATTTCCCGAAGGGGGCGCAGGTGGACTATGTGCTGGGGCGGTGGTCGGGGGAGGAGGCTGCGGCATTGCCTGAGCTGCTGAAAACGGCGGGGGAGGCGGTGCTGTCGTTCGTGGCGGAGGGGCCGGATCGGGCGATGAACCGGTTCAATACCAAGAAGTAGCAGTTGCAGTATTATGGCGCCCCTTCAAGGGGCGCCGGATTAAGCGCCCAAGCGGCAGAGCCGCTTCCGAAGGTGCTAAATGATTTTTAACTGTACGATTAATGGTGGTCGCAGCCTGCGGAGTGTTTGCAACGCAGTTGCGGGCCTCCGCAAGGGGAGGCTGCGGCCCGCCCGCTACGCGGAAAGTCTTCACAAAATGTAGGATTATTATGGCCGAAGGGGTTCGTATAGACAAGTGGCTGTGGTCGGTGCGCCTGTTCAAGACGCGCACGGACGCGGCGGAGGCGTGCAAGGGCAACCGGGTGCTGGTGAACGGCGTGGCGGTCAAACCGTCGCGGGAGGTTCGTGCGGGCGAGGTGGTGTCGGTACGCCGGATGCCGGTGGTGTACAGTTTCCGGATACTGGAGCTGGTGGCCACGCGCCAGCCGGCGAAAAATGTGCCGCGCTACGTCGAGGATGTGACGCCTCAGGAGGAGAGGGACAAGCTGGAGATGGCGCGGGCGGGGGCTTTCGCGGTGCGCGACCGCGGCATGGGGCGGCCGACCAAGAAGGAGAGGCGCGATATCGAGGAGCTGCTGGAGGAATTTGGCGGGGATTTTGACGAGGAGTAGATAAGGATACGGTTAATGTTTAAGTTTCCGCGCTAGCGGGCAGCCCGGAACCACTCCGGGTGGAGGGCTGCAACACTCGCTGTGCTCGGTCTCGCCCGCCACTGGTTCCGGGCCTGCAAAATGATTCTTGACCGGACGGTTGTATTGACATGTTCCCTGAGCTGCTGTGCCGCTGGGCACTCCGGCCGAGTTGTAATTACCCTAAGTTGCAGCCCTGTGCCGGGGGAGGCTCCGGGCCGATACTGGGAGATCATGTCACAAAATCTTAGGTTTTATTGTTTTTCCCGAAGGGGCATGGCGCACCGAAAATTGGGAGATATCTTTCGACGGCCCAGATGCGGCGGGATATATTAATGAATAGGAAACGATTATGCTGACTGCTAAACAAAAAAGACGCGAGAATATCGCGGAATATATCCTTTATCTCTGGCAACTGGAGGATATGCTGCGGGCGCTGGAGCTGTCGCCGGAGAAGATCTATGCGACGCTGGTGGAGCCGCACGAAGAGCTGGATGCGGAACAGAAGCAAGCGCTCTTTTTCTGGTATATGGACATGGTGAACCTGCTCAAAACGGAAGGGAAGGAGAAGGCGGGCCATCTGGATCATACGCTGCACCTGATCGGGGACCTGAACGATTTGCACCTGCACCTGCTGAAGGCGCCGGTGGGGAGGGAACAGGGCTACGACAAGGCGTTCGCGGCGCTGGCGCCGGAGCTGCCGAAGCTGAAGGCGTCGATCGCGGGGGACAGCGAGATGGCGGCGGAGGGGATCAGCGATATGGAGGCTTGTTTTAGGGCGTTGTACCTGGCCATGCTGTACCGCCTTCGGGGTACGGCTGCGCCGGAGGACGGCCCGGCGGAGGAGAGGAAGGCGGATGCGGCGGAACGGTATGTCAGGGATGTGCTGGAGGTGGTGTCGCCGGTGGTGGCGCGGCTGGCGGCGATCTACGGGGCGGCGGAGCGCGGCGAGGTGGATTTGTACAAAGATATGGCCTGATTCGGGCGGGGAGGGGAACCGACGCTGGCCGCAAATGCTATGTGGATGTGTTCGGGACGTTCTTGGAGCGGAAGCAGCCCCTTATGAATATAACGATCCGGAATTCAGGCTCCTGTGACGGAAAAAAACGACGAGGCGCGGGCCGCGATTACAATCGCGGCCCGCGCTCTTTGTCTTTGCCTGGTTTACGTCATCCTTGTTGCCCGGCCCTCTCCGTCGGGAAGTGCCGAATGCGACTTAAAGGGATATTTCGAATCCCGATTCGAAGCGGAACCTTGTGATAGAAGAGTTCTTGCATGGAATTTGAAGTACGGCCATAAAGCGGACGAATAATCGGGCGTTCCCTGTGCATGGGGGGCTTGTTTGCAGGCGGATCATCCGTTCCGAACTTCATCCCCGTAAAATTATGACGAGATGTATAACGCGACTATTTTAATCCTGGCGACCGGCACCGAAAGGTATGCCAGCGGTTTGGCAACCGGATTATGGCTCAGTGAGTTTACCCATATCTATCGACAAGCAAAGGAACAGGGGTACGAGGTCACGGTGGCCTGTCCGGAAGGGGGGAATATACCGGTCGATCCCGAAAGCCTGAAGCCGATGGTTTTGGACAGGATCTCCAAAGCGTATTGGGATAACGCGGGGTTCAGGGAGATGCTGCATCACGCAAAAAGCTTCGATGATGTTTCGGGGCTGCGTTTCGACTGCGTTTATTTGGCCGGGGGACACGGTACGATGTACGATTTCCCGCAGAACGCTGTTTTGCAAACCATTATCCGGGATCATTACCAGGAAAATAGGCTCGTGGCCGCGATTTGCCACGGTGTGAGCGGGTTGCTGAATGTCAGACTGTCCGGCGGCGGGTATCTGGTCGCCGGTAAAGAGCTGACCGGTTTCAGCTGGTTCGAGGAGACCCTTGCCCGGCGGAAAAAAGAGGTGCCTTTCAACCTCGAAGCGTCGTTGAAAGAGAGAGGAGCCGATTACAGAAAGGCCTGGATACCGATGACCTCGAAAGTCGTTGTGGACGGTCGTTTAATCACGGGACAAAACCCATTCAGTTCCAAAGAGATGGCGAAGGTCGTCATGCGGCAAATGGCTAAAACCAATCAGCGATGAACGAGTGTAAATTAATGATTTACGGCGCATACGGCTATGCGGGCGAATTGATGGTGCGCGAAGCGGTCAAACAAGGGATCGAACCGGTCATCGCGGGGTTGGCCGCCGCGAAACTGAAACCTATCGCCGACGAACTGGGCCTGGAATATAGGGCTTTCGCCATTCCGGACGCCGCGAACCACTTGCAGGGTATCGGCGTATTGCTGAACTGCGCCGGCCCGTTCTCCGCCACGGCCGATCCGATGGTTCGCGTGTGCCTCGACCGACACGTGCACTACCTGGATATCACGGGCGAAATCGAGGTTTTCCGGAGTTGTTACGCGCAGGATGCCGAGGCACGGGAGCGCGGCATAATCGTCATGCCGGGCGTAGGAACCGACATCGTGCCGACCGATTGTCTGGCTGCCATGCTCAAAGAGAGGGTGCCTGCTGCCACCCGGCTCGACCTCGCCTTCTGTTTCGGCACGGCTCCGAGTATCGGCACGGTCAAGACGTCGATCGAGAGTTTGGGTAAAGGCGGCCTGGTCCGGGAAAACAACCGGCTCCGAACGGTACCGAACGGTTTTCGGATGCGGAAAATACCTTTTCAGGACGGCGCGAAATGGGCCGTGACCATTCCCTGGGGCGATGTCTTTACGACCGGAATATCCACCGGCGTACCCGACGGTGTGGTCTATATGGCCATGTCCCGGATGAACATCTGGCTGGTGCGCATGACCAATCCTTTCAAAAAGGTCATCGGTTCGCGGCCGGCACAAAATTTCCTGAAGAAAATGGCAGGCAAATTCGTCCCCAAAGGGCCGGATGAACAGGCGCGGCAGAGTGAGAGGGGCCAATTCTGGGGGGAGGCGACGGCTCCCGGCGGAGAGAAGGCGGAGATGACGATGTCCACGCCGAACGTTTACGCGCTGACCGTAGTCGCGGGCATTCGGATCGCGGAATATTGTTTGGGCTACATCGGCCCGGGAGGCTACTACACGCCGTCGATGCTGCTGAGCAGCCATTTTATCGATTCCATCCCCGGTGTCGATATCCGGACGCTGTGAAGAGATATTGAATTAGGGAAGGACTTCGACAATTCCCGGAAAAATGCAATGCCAATCATCCCCTTTGTTCACAACGGAAGCAGCAGCCGGACGTCATCAAGCAAGCCTGAGTGGCCGAAACGCATGAAGGAACGGGGTGCCGCGGGAAAGTCCGAAGGTCGATCGCAGGCAAAATGAGCGGAGCGAGGTTAAAAAAAGTACCCTCAACCGATGGAATGAGGGTACGCAAAAGGGAATGGTAAAAAGGTCAGAGCTGGGTAACGGTAGCTCCCGCTTTGGCATTCGCATTTTTCTCGATCCGGAGCACCGCCGGGTACGGCGCGTCGAGGCTGTACGGGCTCTTGTCCAGCGGCTGCGCCAGCGACGAGGCCGTGCGGCGGAAACGCTTCCGGATCACCGTCTTGTTCCCGAACACCACCGTTACCGGCTTGTCGAGATCGAGCATGGTGTCGTTCAGTCCGATGAGTACGATGGGCGAATCGCTCTCCTCGATACGAACCGTCTGCCCGTCGATCTCCGCCACGATCCTGGCTCCCGCCCGGCGGTGTATCTCCGGCACGCCGAGCCAGTAGAAATTGTCGCGCAGCACGTCGTCCTGCACCCAGATCACCCGCTTGGGCCGGGTGTTGCGGGTGAATTGCGCCATCCACGGGATCGCGATGGTGTCCCGGCGCAGCATCCAGTGGCCGCAGTCCTCGTAGATATGTGTGTCGTGCACATAGCTGCCGTCGCCTTCGGCGACCGCCAGCCGGTCGAGGGTCGTGCTCCACTGCCGGGCCAGCGAGTTGCGGTCGTAAGCGCCATCCTGACCGCCCATGTAGGTGGCGAACGGCAGGTTGCGCAGCGGTTCAGGCCGGGCGTCGCCCGGATGCCCGGCCATCATCGAAGCGGCGGCCCAGTGGTCGGCCATGCGCGGGGCGAGCTGGTAAAGGCCGTCGCCCCCGGCGGAATAGCCTAAGATATAGACCTTATCGGGATTGACCCCTTCGAACAGAACGGCGGCGGCGATGGTCTTGCGCAGGAAGTCGTCCATGTACTCCTGGTGCCACATATTCCAGCTGTCGGTCGGCGACCGGGGCACGAAGTAGAGGCCTTCGGCCGGTTGGTAGAGCCGTTTCTGGTTGTTCCACTGGCCGTCGTTGACCTCCGGGGGCGCCCCTCCGCCGCCGTGCAGCGAGATGTAGAGGCTGCGCCCTCCCTCCGGCGCGGTCTTGGGCCCGTAGATGGTGTCCCAGAATTTCATCCGGTATTCGCCGTTGGTGAATTCACGGTTGTTCCATTCGTCCCTGAGCGATTCGCGCAGGCGGGCGTTGCGTTCTTCGGCGATGGTGCGGGCCTGCGCATCGGCGGCGGCTTTTCCGAGGGCTTTTTCGGCGGCGTAGGCGGTCGATGCGATGCCGCCGAGCATCAGGCCGAGGGTCAGCGCGGTGAGTATCTGTCTGGTTTGCATAGGGTTGGGTTAGGTGTTGTTGTGCTTTCTTAGCTTTGGAGGGGTAGGTTGCAAGCGAGTAACTGAGTTTCCGCGCCAGCGGTGTCCCGCGCCTCCCCGCGCGCGGGACAAGTCCCACGCAGGCGCAGGCCACTGAAAAATATCGGAGGAGTTATAGCTTTACAGGCGTGTTTGCTGGCTCCCGCGGCAATTCCGCAAATTTCGCCTAAAGTCGAGATTTCCATTCTTGCCCTTTAAGCGAGCGGGCGGTGCCTTCGGGCACTCCGAAATGGCAGCCTCTACCCTAACAGTACGGAACTGCCCTGCGCGGGCGGCGTCCGCGTGACCGCGGCGGGACGTGAGATGCTTTGCATCTCTGATTACTCGAATTCCACATCGCCGAAAAATTCCGGCACGTGGAAATTCGGCTTCCCGGTTTGGATCGGCTGCCACGACAGGAAGTGTGGCTTGGACAAATTATCTCCGCACTTGTAGACATTCGCCCGCGCTTTCAGCCCGTCAAGGGTGGCGAAGTCATGCGCGAAGAATGCCGTGGCCGGAATGGTCACATGCAGCTCCCAATGGTTGTCCCCTTTGCGTTCCTCGAAATTGGCCTCGCCCAGCGACGAGACGCGCCGGATGGTTTGCATTATATCCGCCCCCGCATGGGTCACCTCCGGCTTGGTCTTGCGAAAGCCCAGCAATGCTTTCCCGATGCAGGAAAATTCGAAGTTGTAGTACCCCTTGTCGTCGAACGAGATAAAGAACTCCACAGCGGAATCCGTCCACACCGGCCCGTTATCCTCCGTCACAACGGCAGCGGTGCACTCCTCGTCCACGCGGAAAGTGAGAAACAGATTTGTGCCGTTATGCGCCGCCGTGAATGTCGCCTTAGGCGCGTACGGATACTCCGCCGCCCAGTTGTTGCAAGCGATCGGCTGCGCGGCAATGCCCGCGAGTGCGCCGTATTCCGGACAGCCTTCGATTTTAGGGATCCTAAGCATAGCGTTCGAGTTCTTCTTGGACGATGCGCTGCATGTCGGCGTACTGAGCCTCCATGCTCTGCAACAGTTTGTATTGCGCGCGGGTGCGCACGAGGTTGTGCTCCGGCGATTTGACTTTGTAGTAGTTATCCCCGTCGATATAATCCATCAGGAAACGCAAAACCTGCTCGTAGGTGATGTATTTCGCCGAAAAGGCGAGGTACTCCGCCTCTTTGGGAGTGAGGAAGGCATGGGTTTCGGAAAGATACCCCTGGGTATATGCCTTGAAGATGCCGAGGTCCATCGAAACGTTATCCAGGTTCGGGTCGTCCTCCAGCCCGGTGTTGGTGTACGACCGCATGGCGTCGCCGTAGTCGTTGAGGCAGGTGGCGGAAAGTACCGTGTCCAGGTCGATCACGCACAGTACGTTCCCCTGCTTGTCGAACAGGATGTTGTTGATCTTGGTATCGTTATGGGTCACGCGGGTGGGTATGGCGCCCTCCTCGACCAAAGCCCAGAATCGGAGCATCTCCTCCCTCCGCTCTTCGATCCACTTAATTTCTTCGGCTACCTCTTTGGCGCGGCCCACGGGATCCGCCGCCAAAACAGCGTCCCACTGTTTGAAGCGGTAGCGGATGTTGTGGAAGCCCGGCAAAATATCAGTCAGCGGCTCCTTGAAGTCGGCCAGCATGGCCTGGAACATGCCGATCCCTTTCCCGCCCTGGTAGGCCAGTTCGGGGGTGTCGGCTTTCTGGTAGGCGATGGTGTCGTCGATGAATTCGCAGACGGCCCAGTATTCGCCTTCGTCGTCTTTGTAATAGAGTTTGCCGTCCTTGGCGGGGGTCACGGTGAGGGCCTCGCGCCGGGGATCGCCGCCGCGGGCGATGATCTTGTTCTTCAGGTGGTTGGTCACGCGCACGATGTTATCCATCATGGCGGGGATGTTGGTGAAGATGTTCCGGTTCTTCCGTTGCAGGATGTAGTTCGGGCTCGACGCAAGGGCGGTCTCGATAATAAAGGTGTCGTTGATGAAGCCTTCGCCCAGCGGGCGCACGACGTTTATTTCGCCGCCCGTCTGGAATTTGCCGGCGATGGCGCGTAATGTCTGGTTCATGCGGTTCGGGTTAGTTTAGGGTTTCTGCCCCGGCCTTTCGGGGCCGGTTCGGTGCATAAAGATAGTCGTTTTTTTCGAATTTCCGGTTTGTGGGGGCCGTTGCCTGTCCGGCTTCACTCCCAGAGTTTTTGGAGCCGGTCTACGGTCAGGTCGTTAAAGCTGTCGATCAGCAGGTCGTAGTCACCTTTCTGTTCGATCAGGACGCGGGGAAAGGTGGAGGCGATGGCGACCACTTTGGCCCCGGCCCCCCGGGCGGCCTCCATGCCGACGAAGGCGTCTTCGAAGACGACGCAGTTTTGGGGCGGGACGCCGAGTTTCTTCGCGGCGAGCAGGTAGACTTCGGGGTTGGGCTTGCTGTGGGCGATCTCGGAACCGGAGGCGGCGGCATCGAAGTACTGCGCGATGCGGCAGCGGTCGAGCACGAAATCGACGTTGACGCGCGGGGCGGAGCTGCCCACGGCGATCTTCACGCCCCCGGCTTTCAGGGCTTCGAGCAGGGGAACGAGCCCTGCGGCGGGCTTCATGACGGGGTCGTATATTTCCCGGTAGATCTCCTCTTTTTCCCGCGAGAGGCGCTCGACTTCGTCGGCGGGGATGTCGTCGCGGCCGAACAGGTGGCTCATAATGACGGCGTTGGTGGAGCCGAACCAGGGCAAGAGGGTGCCGGGGTCGAGGTCGGGGATGCCGTGCCGTTCGGCGAATTCCGCGAAGGCCCGGAGGTGGGCGTCGCGGTTGTCCACGATCACGCCGTCCATGTCGAATAGGGCTGCCTGAAGCATAAATATGTCTGTTTAAAAGTTCTTAAATATCTTGGCGGCGGCGCGAAGCGAATGCATTCGCTTCGCGCCGCGAGGCTTTGATTAGAGGTCGCTGGCTTAGGTAACTCAAACCGGGCGTGAGCGGGCAACGCGTTCCGTTAGGAACGCCGGCCCTGCGCGCTGGCGCTTCGCGCCACCCCCGGAGCGCGCAGGCCGAGTCTCCGAGAGCAAAAAGCCGGTTTTCCTTGTCCGCAGCGGCTTCGGGCTTAAGCCCGAAGCCGCAGTAAAACCATGAGCGAGAAGCGCGACTCTCCGGAGTCGCCGGGCCGTCGCCAGCGCCTTCGGCGCTCGTCCGGTGGCGGTGGCCCGAAAGTCACGTGACCCAGTGGTCTGTGGAAAGTTGTAAAGTTCCCACGCCAGTGGCGGCCTCTGCGCCGGGCCGTGAAGCGGCCGGGGGGGAGCGGCGCGAGGCCGAACCCGAAAGAGCGAGTAGCGCGTTCCGTGGGGAACGCCGGTCGCCCCTCAGCGGTGGGGCCTGGAATCAATGAACGAGTATTTTTCTTCCGTCGCTGAAAGCTCACCCATGCCGCAGGAAGGCTATTCCCGCACGTAGATCCGCTTAATGCGGGCCGAAACGGAGGTCAGCACTTCGTAGGAGATGGTTCCCAAAACCTGTGCCACTTCCCGCACGGTGGGCTTTTCGCCGAAAATGACCACTTCGTCGCCTTCGGTGGCTTCGGGCAGGGCGCTGATGTCGATCATGCAGGTGTCCATGCAGATGTTCCCGATGGTGGGGCAGAGCACGCCCCGGATGCAGACGTGTCCCGCTCCGCGCCCCAGGCCGCGATCCATTCCGTCGGCATAGCCGATCGGGATGGTCGCCGTGCGTGTCGGCCCGCCAACCACCCCGCGCCGGTTGTAGCCCACGGTGTCGCCGTTGTCCAATTCTTTGATCTGCACGATCTGCGTTTTGAGGGTCGCGGCGACTTGCAGTTCGGGGTTTTCGATGCCGTACAGCCCCACGCCGAGCCGCACCATGTCGAAATGGGCTTCGGGGAACCGGGCGATCCCCGCGCTGTTGCAGATATGACGCAAAATCGTTTCGTCGCCCAACGCGTCGATGATCCGGCCGCTCATCGTTGTGAACAGGGCGATCTGCCGCCGCGTGAATTCGTCTTCTGCGGGGTCTTCGGACGCAGCGAGGTGCGAGAAGATCGACCGCACTTTAACCCCCGGTTCGGCATTGAGAATAGCGCACAGCTCCGGCAGATCCCCCGGCACGAAGCCGAGGCGGTGCATGCCGGTGTCCATCTTCAAATGTACGGGCGCCCCCGTAATCCCCCGGCTGCGCATCTCGGCGGCGTAATTTTTCAGCGAGGCGAATGAGTATATTTCCGGTTCAAGGTCGTAGTCGGCCATCACGGCGAAGCTGCCGGGATCGGAGTTGAGCACCACGATGGGCAGGTGGATGCCGGCCTCGCGCAGGGCGATCCCTTCGTCGGCGAAGGCTACGGCGAGGTAATCGACGCCTTCGTGCTGGAGCATGGCGGCGATCTCGCCGGAACCGGTGCCGTAGGAGTGGGCTTTGACCATCACCATCACTCGTGTCTCCGGTTTCAGCATGGCGCGGAAGTGCCCTAAGTTGTCTGCCAGGGCCGTGAGATTCACCTCCAGCGTCGTCGTATGGGTGCGTTTCTCCAACAGCCGCGATATGCGCTCGAAGCCGAATGCCCGGCTCCCTTTGATGAGGATATATTGCCCGGCGAAGCGCTCTTTGTCGGTGTGGCGCAGGAAGTCGTCGGTCGTGGCGTAGAAGTGCGCGTGCTCCGGTCCCAGCAAGTTCAGGAAATGGTGCGCGGCGGAACCGATATTCGGCCCGATGCCGGTGAAGTCGCCGATACCGTGTTCCCGCACCAGTGCGGCGACTTGCCGGTACAGTTCTTCGGGCCGGAGGCTGGTCTGCAATATGTCGGAGAGGATCAAGGCCTTGGGCCGTTCCCCGGCGTTGTGGTCGAGGTAGTCGAGGGCGATGCCGAGCGAGGTGAGGTCGCTGTTGTAGGAGTCGTTGATGACGGTGCTGCCCAGGATCCCTTCGCGCAGTTCGAGGCGCATGGCGACGGGCTGGAGTTCCGTGAAAGGCTTGGGGACGATGCCGAGGAGTTTGTAGAGCGCGGCGACGTGTGCGGCGTTCTCGCGCGAGGCGTAGTCGCCGAAGCGGGCGGTAACATCGCCCATTTCTGTCGCGTTCCACCCATGCAGCCGCGCGGGCTCCTGGCCGCAATATTTTTTCACGTGCCGGGCGATGAGGGGGCTGTCGGCGTGGTAGATCAGGGCTTCGGCGCCCCGGAACAGCTTGAGTTTCTCGTCGAGTTTCTGCTCGTCGGAGTTGAAGTTTTCGCTGTGGGCGCCCCCTATGTTGGTGAGTATCCCGATCTGGGGCCGGATCATGGCCTCCAGCCGTTCCATCTCGCCGGGCTGCGAGATGCCGGCTTCGATGACGACTAACTGTTCGTCGCCTTCGATCATCAACAGGCTCAGGGCCACGCCTAACTGGGAGTTGTAGCTCCGGGGGCTGCGCAGCAGTTTACCGGCCTTTTCGGGCCAGAGCTGGGCGATCCACTCTTTGACGACGGTCTTGCCGTTGCTGCCGGTGACGGCGGCGACGGTGCCGTTGTACTGGCTGCGGTGGTAGGCGGCGAGGGCTTGCAAGGCTTCGAGGGTGTCGGGCACGGTGACGAAGGTGGCGCCGGGCATGGCCTGGGCGGCGTTGTCGGGCACGTATCCGGTCAGGAAGCTGCGGACGCCGCGGTGGTAGAGTTCTCCGATATATTGGTGCCCGTCGTGGCTGGGCCCGGAGAGGGCGACGAAAAGGGTGTCGGCGGGCCGGGCGATGTGGTTGCGGCTGTCGGTGGCCACGGCGGTGATGCGGCGGTCGCTGCCGTGGAGGGTGCCGCGGGTAACGGCGGCTATGTGGGAGAGGGTGTAATCCATAACGGAGCCTGTTTTATCGGCTTCGCAAAGTTACGTTTTTTTCGGGTCGGTGAAGTGGCGGTTTCAGGTACCGGTGTTTGGAAGTTAAAGATTTTTATCTGCCTTTGCTTCGTAACAGTGTACGTGCTTATAAACCGTCCGGAATCTGGAAAATTTCTTTCCACTTGAGCCGGGGCCGATTTTATGTAGTGCGGCGGAGCCGCCAGCCCGGAGCCACCCCCGGCGCAGGGCTGCCTTTGGGGCCTTGCAAGCCCTCACAAAAGCCCCAACGGGGCCCCTCGCTGGCTCCGGGCTTCGATGGGAGGCGTCCGGCCCGCCCCCTATCGCGGGGCCTTTTTTATTACTTTATTTGTCCTCGGCGCCCGGCCCCGTCGGGGTTCTTATTAGGGTCTGCATGACCTTAAGGCCGTCGCAGCGACCGAGGACACCGCTGCCGCGGGGGACTTATGATGGGGTAGCGTTAACAGAAGCCCCGATGGTGCCTCTTTCATTTCCCCTCGTCAGTTTCGGGCGGCGGCCAGTTGCCGCGGGCACTCTTTAGCGACGCCGATTTTATGTAGTGCGGCGGAGCCGCCAGCCCGAAGCCACCCCCGGCGCAGGGGCAAAACATTCGCTCCGCTCATATTCGCCTCCGCAGGCGGCCGGTCCAATCCTCAAAAGAGGCGCCCAAGGGTATCATCGACCTGCGCCATCCTGACGATTATTCCGCCGGGATGCCCATTTTGCGCAGGAGCGGCCCGACGGTAGGCTCGTGGCCCGCGAAGCGGACGTAGAGGGTCATCGGATGCTCGGAGCCGCCGGGGGTCAGGATGTTCTCACGAAACGACTGCGCAGTAGCTTCGTCGAAGATGCCTGCCTTTTTGAACTTCTCGAAAGCGTCGGCTTCCAGCACTTCGGCCCATTTGTAGCTGTAATATCCCGCCGCATAGCCTCCCCCGAAGATATGGCTGAAACCGGGCGAGAAACAGGTGCCGTCCACCACGGGCATCACCTGCGTGCGCCGGGCGGCGCGGCGCTCGAAGGCGGCTACGTCGCAAGCGCTGTCGAGCGGCTCCCGAATGGTGTGCCAAGCCATGTCGCAAATGCCGAACTGGAGCTGGCGCACGCAGGAGTATGCGGCGAGGTACTGTTTGGTCGCCTCGATCTTGGCGACCAGGGCGGCGGGCATCTTCTCGCCGGTCTGGTAGTGCGCGGCCCACAGGTCGAGGAACTCTTTCTCGCTGACCCAGTTCTCCATGATCTGCGAGGGCAGCTCGACGAAGTCGCGCCGCACGTTGGTGCCGGTCTGGCCGGGGTAGCAGCCCCGGCCGATCATGCCGTGCAGGCCGTGGCCGAACTCGTGGAATATGGTGGTCACTTCGTTGAAACTCAGCAGCGAGGGCCGTTTTTCTGTCGGTTTGGTGAAGTTGCAAACGAGCGATACAACGGGGATCACCGGCTCGCCGGTGGCGGGATCGACGCAGGCCTGCCGGTAGGAGGTCATCCACGCGCCGCCCTGTTTGCCGGGCCGCGGGAAATAGTCTATATAAAGGATAGCCATTGGTTTGCCGTCGCCGCCGCGTTCGGGGTCGTCATAGACTTCGAAGGCGTGTACGTCGGGGTGGTAAACCGGTATGGAGGGATTTTCTTTGAAGGTGAGGCCGTAGAGCCGCCCGGCGAGCATGAACATGGCGTCCTGCACGCGTTCGAGCCGGAAGTAGGGCCGGGTCATCTCGTCGTCGAGGTCGTAGGTCGCCGCTTTGTATTTCTCGGTGTAGTAGGCCCAGTCCCAAGGCATCAGCTGTCCGTCGAGTCCCTGCGCGGCGGCGTATCGCTGTATCCCTGCGACCTCTTCCTCGGCGTAGGGCTTCGACTTGTCGAGCAGTTCGTCGAGCAGGCTGTTTACTTTCGGTGCGCTGCCGGCCATGCGCCCTTCGAGCACGTAGTCGGCGTAGGTCGGGTAGCCCAGCAGGTTGGCCAGTTGCAGGCGCAGGTCGGCGATGCGCACCAGGGTGGCACTGTTGTCGAACTCGCCGCCGTAGGCGCGGCTGTTGTAGGCCCGGTACATCCGCTCACGCAGGTCGCGCCGCTCGGAGTAGGTCATAAAGGGGATGTAGCTCGGCGCATGGAGGGTGAAAAGCCACCCTTCCTCGCCGGCGTCGGCGGCTGCCGCGTCGCGGACGGATTCGGGAAGCCCGGCCAATTCGGTGCTGTCGGTGATCCGCAGCCGGAAGGCGTTGGTGGCGGCGAGCAGGTTCTGCTCGAAGCGGAGGGTGAGCTGCGAGAGTTCGCCGGTGACGGCGCGGTACCGGCCTTTCTGTTCCGAGGTGAGATTGGCACCGGAGCGAACGAAACTTTTATAGGTATCTTCGAGCAGGGTGCGCTGCTCGGTGCGGAGCCCGGCGAAGCCGTCCGCGGCGGACTGGTCGTAAACGGCCTTCACGCGCTCGAAGAGGCGCTCGTTGAGCATGATGTCGTTGGTGAAGTCGGTCAGCATGGGTGACAGCTCCAGGGCGATGGCCTGCATGGTGTCGCTGGTCTCGGCGCTGTTGAGGTTGTAGAAGACGTTCAGCACGCGCTCCATGGGCTGTTGGGCGAATTCGAGGGCGGCCACGGTGTTTTCGAAGGTCGAGCTGTCGGGCGAGAAGGTGATGTCGTTGATGGCGCGGCGGCCGTCGACGATCAGCCGCTCGACGGCGGGACGGTAGTCTTCGAGCCGGATCTTTTCGAACGGGGGGACGCCGTAAGGGGTGTCCCACGTGCCCAACAGCGGGTTGTCGGTATCGGTGCCGGCGCATCCGGCGAGTATGGTCGTTGTGCTCATAAGGGTTACGATGGTTTTCAGGGTTCTGTGCATCTCGGTGGGGTGTTGTGTTATTTAAATAACGGTGAGGATGCGGGGTTAGTATGTGTAGTGCTCATCGGATATTTCCACGGGTTCGGCGGCGAGAAGCGAAACGCATTCGCGTTACTCTGCCGGGCTTCGGTTATATCTAAGCCGCAGTAAGGCGTTGAGCGAAAAGCGCGACTCGTGAGAGTCGCCGGGCACGCCGCCAAGCCGCAAAGCGCCTTCGCCCGGTGGCGGAGGCCCGAACACCAGAAAGCGGGTTACTTAAGTTCCGCGATAGCGGGCCGGTGCCGCTCGGCACTCGATCCGGGAGTTTACTTCGCCAATAGCGGAGGCGCGCAATAAGGCGGCGTATATCTCGGTCGGCAGGCCGATAAAACAACCTACGGCCGCGCAGGCGGTGACCGGGAAAGTCCGGGTGCAATGGCAGACCTGCCGCCAGAGGTGCCCGAATCGGGTAGTTATAGCCCTATCGGTGTGCCCGGAGGCACCGCCGGCCCGGAATCCGGCCGCGCTGGATGGCAAAGAACTAATAGGAGTAGTAGTTGTCGATGAAGCTGTTGGTTTTCTTGTATTTGACCAGGTCGGCGAGTATGGAGCTCTTGGCCCGGATGGAGAAGGTCCAGCTCTGCCGGAACCCGACGGGCACCCACGAGAAGGTGGCCTGCAGGCAGTGCATGTCGCGCCGGATCATCACGGTACCGGGGGTGATCTTGTTCTGCTCGAAGTCGTACCCGGCGCCGAACTCGACGGCCCATTTCTCGGTGAGGTTAACCGATCCGCTGAAACTGACGGTTTGCATACGGGTGATGGTCTTGCCGGGCCGGCTGAAACTGAAGCTGTAGTTGAACGAGACGCTCCACGGGATGTTGAAGTCGTAGTACTGGGTGGCGAGCATCTGGGCCCGGCGCATGGCGGTGGCGTACTGGTTCTCGGTCTGGTTGAAGAAGCCGCCGTTCTGGGTGGGGTCGTTCAGGGCCGCCTCGACGTCGGAGCGGGTGTTGTTGTCGGGGTTGTTGCTGGCGGGAGTGCCGGACGACCCGCGACGGGCTTTGGAACTGAACCCGTAGCTGAACCCGGTGGTGAACGAGGTCAGGCGTGCCAGCCCTTTGCCGTGGCTGGCGACGAATTTGTTGACGCGCCGCCCGTTGTCGTCGACCATATAGGGGTCGAAAGTGGCGCTCATGTTGAGGCTCAGCCCTTTAACCAGGGTGGTGCGCACGTTGACGGCGAAGGGGCTGAGGTTGAGCGAGTCGGCCAGGAAGTTGTAGCCGGAGCTGATGTTGAAGGCTTCGAATATCTTGATCTTGCGGTAGCCGCTGGTGTCTTTGGAACTGGGCACTTTCATCTCCAGGGTGTTATTGATCCCGAAGGTGAGGTTCATGCTCTCGCCGCTGCCGGGCACGCCGTATATCTCGTCGGCGAAGGGGGAGTAGGTGGTGGTTCCGCCGTGTTTGTCGCTCTGGATGGTGCGGTAGTAGCCGTAGCTCTCTTTGCCGAAGTTGGGGGCGTAGGAGAAGCTGATATTGGGGGTCATCACGTGGCGCAGCTTGATCTTGCCTTTGCGCCCCAGCTCGTAACTCCCGTAGAGGCGGGTGTTGGCCGACAGCGACGCGCTGTAGTCGTAGAGGCGGTAGAAGCCGCGGGTGGTGTCGGTGTTCTCGATGCGCTCGGTTTCGGGGTTCCAGTCTTTGTAGATCTTGCGGAAGTACCACCGCTCGCGGTAGGTGAAATTGGGGGTGACGTTCAGGTACTTGAGCAGGTTGAAGGAGGCGCTGACGGGCAGCCGGTGTTCGAACCCGAGTTTCATCTTGTCGAACATCTCCTTTTTCATGAACTGGTTCTGCTTGAAGCCGCTGACGCTGTTGGAGAAGTTGGTCTGGAAGGTGAAGGCGATCTTTTCGTACCACCGCTCTTTCCCCACGGCGTTCTTGCGCTTGAAGGGGTTGATGCGGGTGACGTTGAACACGAAGCTGGGCAGGGTCAGCGACATCATGCTGTCGCGCATGCTCTGGGAGTGGCTGGCGTTCATCGAGAAGGAGAACGGCTTGCCGGGCCAGTTCTTGGAGTAGGCGATCGACGAGCTGGTCTGGGACGACAGGTAGTCATTCATGTCCGTGGCGTTGTACTTGTTGTACTTGCTGGTGGAGTAGTTGACGCTGGCCGAGAAGGTGGAGTTGGGGCGGAATTTGGGGTCTTGCTGGTGGGTCCACTGCAGGCGGATGTTCTGCTGGTCGACGTAGTCGGAGCTTCCTTTTTCGCCGAAGACGTCCTTGGCGAAGTCGAACTGGAGCCGGCCGCTGTATTTGTAGCGTTTCCGGTAGCTGGAGGCCACGCCGGTCTCCCAGGAACCGAGGGTGTAGATGCCGGCGGTGAGCTTCAGGTCGAGGTAGTCGTTGAAGACGAAGTAGTAGCCCCCGTCGCGCAGGAAGAACCCTTTGACGACCTCTTCGCCGACCTGGGGCAGGATGAAGCCGGAGTGGCGCGAACCCTGCTGGGGGAAGAAGCCGAAAGGCAGGCCCAGCAAGTAGAAGGGCACGTCTTCGATGACCATGTAGGCGGGGCCGAAGACCACTTTCTTATGGGGCTCGACGGTGCCTTTGGTCATCTGGAGGTAGAAGTGGGGGCACTCGGCGTCGCAGGTGGTGTAGCGGCCGCCTTTCATGTGGAGCACGTCGTCGGGCATCTTCTTGACCAGCCCGCCGGTGATGATCCCTTCGCCCTCTTTGGTGTGGGCGCCCCAGATCAGGGCTTTCTTGGTGTCGATGTTGTAGCGCACCGAGTCGAGCTCGTAGGTGGTGTTGTCCTGGATGAACTTGGGCCGGACGTACTCGTTGCTCAGGGTGTCGATCTCGCCGCGGGCGGCGACGTTCTTGTCATCGAGGTTCAGCTCGATCTGTTCGGCTTCGACCTGCAGGTCGGTGTATTTCACTTCGCCCCTGCGGTACATATAGAGGTTGCCGGTCTTGACGTCGTAAACCAGCGAGTCCTGCTGCGAGCCGGTGACGCGGTCGGCCAGCGGCGATCCGCCTTTGCGGCGCACGGTGTCCCCGGCGGGCGCCGAGGCTCGTACCGCGGAGGTGTCTGCCGCTGCGGAAAGGCTGTCGGCCGCAGGTATGCTGTCGCTTCGGAAAATGCTGTCGGGCAGGGTTGCCGGAAGGGTGTCGGATGCGGTGCGGACGGTGTCGGCAGGGGCATGCGCCGCTAGGGCCGGCAGCTGCGGTGCGGCGGAGATCAGGGCGGCGCCCCAGAAGGGCAGCAGCAGTGAAAAAAATATCCGTTTTCGTTGTGCCGGGCGCAAAATCCGATGAAATAGGTTAATTTTGTC
>CANQXP010000022.1 GCA_947627885.1 uncultured Rikenella sp. | reverse complement strand
CATCCGCCGCCTTCGAAGTCAATATTAACCGCATATCCGTCCGGCGCGGCCTGCACCTGGTTTATGACAGCCGGCCCGACCAGGTCGCCGCCACAGTGGGAATGAAAAGCCTTTTCGTCCGCGGGCGGCTCTCCACCGACCTGTTGCAAAACGACATCCGGCGGCTGCGGCTGCGGGAGTGCACCGCCAGCCTGATACTGGACGGCAAAGCCAGCGCCGTGACCATCGACAGCCTGACGGTGGACGGCAGGCGGCGCGTGGATTACGCTTTGGATTTAACGGCTAAAGAGGTCAGTTGGGACGGTATCCACTGGCTCGACTCCGTCCGGCTGCACACCGGCATCCTGTTCCACGGCAAAGACCACCGGGAGGCGACCGTCCGCGATTTCAGCCTCCGCCTGAACGACATGCTCGTGACTGCCGGCGGCGAAGCCGCATTCCGGGGCGACAGCATCGCCACCGCCTTCGGGCTGCGGACGGAAAGGATGAGGCTCGCCAGCCTGCTGCACCTGGCGCCCTCCGAGATTTTGCCGCTGGCCCGGGATTACGAGACCGACCTGACCACCGACCTCGACCTGCGCATCGACGGGACATTCAACCCGGCGACGGGAACCCTGCCGGACATCACCGCCGACTGGCGCATCCCGGCCGGATACCTCTATTACACCAAAGACAGGAACGGCAGCCGCATCGACACGCTGGCGCTGGACGCCACCCTGCGCTACCGGCCCCGCGATCCGGATTCCACGGGCATCGACCTGCGGCAGTTGAAGCTCTCCGGCATCGGGCTGAACCTCTCCGCCCAAGGAAAGCTCGACCGGCTGGCAGGCGATCCCGAATTTTCGGGAACCGTGAAGGGGGATTTGTCGCTGGACTACCTGACCCGACACTTCCCGTCGCCGCAGGGGACGACGGTGCGGGGCCGCATCGCCATGGACCTTAGCGGGACGACGCGGCTCAGCCAGCTCGACCCGGCCCGCATCGGCGGTGCCCGCCTGGGCGGCCACCTGACGGTCGATACCCTTCTGGTGAACGTTCCCCAAGAGGATTTCCACCTGATGGTCGGCCACGGACGGCTGGGGATGGGAACGGGACTGGCCCGCACCGACTCCCTGATGGCCAAAGGGACGCAGGCCGTGGGCGCCACGCTCACCCTCGACACGCTGGACATGGACATCGGCCGTGACCTCTGCGTCACGGGCCGGGCAATCCGACTGCATGCCACTACCTCGGCCAAAAATATCGCCCGCGACACCACGGCGGTGCACCCCTCGCAGGGCATACTCTCGGCCACCGGACTACGGATCGAGGCGGGCGATTCCACCGTCTTTATCGGCCGGGGACTGGAGAGCCGGTGGAGCATACTCCCTGCCGCGGACGATCCCCGGATACCGCGCATCGCCTTACAGGTGCAGGCCCGGCGGCTCTCGCTCCGCGAGGCCGACAGCCGTTTCGTCATCCGGCAGGGCAGCGTGGGGCTGGACGCCACGCTGTACCGTCCGGACAGCGCCGTCCGGGCGCAGCGGGAGAGACAGCTCGATTCGCTGCAAAGGCTCTATCCGGCGGTGGAGCGCGATTCGCTTTTCGCGCATGCGCGGGCCTTGCGGACGCCCCGGCAGCGGCAGGAGGACGAATTTTCCGGCAGCGACATCGACATGCGGGTCTCTTCGGATCTCGGCGAAGTATTGAGGCGGTGGCAGGTGAGCGGGACAATCAAGGCGCTGTCGGGGCGTATCGTGACGCCTTATTTCCCGATGGCCACCACCCTGCGCGACGTGGATATAGCGTTCAACACGGACGAAGTGCGCCTGAACCGGACCTTTATCAAGTCGGGCGAGTCCCAGATGGTGCTTACGGGTGACGTGACGGGGTTGAGAAGGGCTATGCTGGGCCGCGGCCGCCTGCGGGGAAATATGACCGTCGTGGCCGACACGCTCAACCTGAACGAGATCGTGCGGGTGGCCAATGCCGGCTCGGAACTGGTGGCGCAAGGGGGCGTGGGGCACACCGAGAGCGACGACCAGCTGGAGGAGCGCATCGCCCTTTCGGCGGACACCACGTCGGTCAGCTCGCTGCTGGTGGTACCGGGCAATATCGACATGACGTTCGACATGACGGTGCACCACGGGGTGTATGCCAACCTGGCGCTGGACAGCCTCGCGGGCGAAGTCGTGGCCCGCAACCGGGCAATCCGGCTCTCCGACCTGGTCATGCGGAGCAACGCGGGGAACCTGAAAATGACGGGGCTGTATGCCACGCGGACGCCGCAGGATATCCAGACGGGCTTCGACCTGGAGATGGAGAAGATGCAGGTGGCCCGGCTGATCGAACTGGTGCCGTCGATCGACACGCTGATGCCGATGCTGCGCTCTTTCGAAGGGGTGGTGGATTGCCAGATCGCAGTGACGGCGCAGCTGGACAGCGCGATGAACATCCTGTTGCCGTCGCTGAATGCTGCCTGCCACATCGATGGCGACAGCCTGGTGCTGATGGACGGCGAGACCTTTGCGGAGATCTCGAAAAAACTGATGTTCAAGAACAAGAAACGGAACCTGATCGACCACATTTCGGCGGAGTTGCTGGTGCGGGACTCGCAGATCGAGATCTTCCCGTTCGTGGTGGAGATAGACCGCTACCGCGCGGCGGTGAGCGGCGTGCATAAAATGGACATGACGTTCAATTACCACATATCGGTGCTCAAATCGCCGATCCCGTTCCGGCTGGGGATCGACATATTCGGCGACCTGGACGATTTCGACTTCAAAATCACGCGGGCGCGGTACAAGAACGCCAACCTGCCTACGCGGGTCGAGCTGATCGAGAATACGCGGATGAACCTGCGGAATTATATCCGGGATGTCTTCCTGCGCGGGCCGCAGGCCGAGGACAGGCTCAAGCTGCGCATCACCCCTGAAACCGCCTCCCCGGCGGAGCTGCTGCCGCCGGCCGATTCGCTGGGGGGCCCGGATGCGATGGGACTACAGCTACTCGAAACGGCGCTGCCGGAAGAAAATCCATAAAATTCTTTCTTTTTTCGGTTGCTGATTTTCAGCCTATTCGATACAGGAGGATAAAAATTTTGCGATTTTCTCGCCTCTTTTTTTGGAAAATCGGGAAAACGCCGTACTTTTGTATCGCAATCGACGCAAGGGAGCTTAGCTCAGTTGGTTCAGAGCGTCTGCCTTACAAGCAGAGGGTCGGGGGTTCGAATCCCTCAGCTCCCACAAACAGATAATCCATTGAAAATCACGCTTGGTAAAGCGTGATTTTTTTATTTTGACCACCGCTGGCAACGGGTTGACAAAGCGGTAGGGCAAAATAAAAAACATTCGGAACAATTGAATTTCAATGGATTATCTGATTGTGATTACCAACGAAAAAGCCGACAGGGATAACCAAGCCCACGGGCGCAGGTAATCCCTCAGCTCCCACAAACATCCGATAGTTGAAAAACACGCCTTGATGAGGCGTGTTTTTTCAACGACCGGATGTTTGTCGTCATTCACAGAGCAAACGGGAAAAACGAGCGAAGCGAAGTTAATTCCTCATTTCTCACAAGCCAACAGGGATAACGGAGGCCAAGCCGAACGTAATCCCTCAGCTCCCACCAAAATTCGAACGATTTAAAGCCACTCAGTATGAGTGTTTTTTTGTTTCAGGCGCCACGGCAAACCGAGTGGCTCTTATCTGTTCCGGAAGAAACGAAAAGGCCGGGAAGAAATATATCTTCCCGGCCCTGTGGCGTAACATAGTACCGCCTAAAGCGTATTGAGCAACTCCTGCAGCTGGGTCAGCATCGCCGAAGGCTCCATCTGCGATTTCTCCAACCCCTCCGGCGTGAAGAGCGCCACCGTTTCGTTCAGCTCGTTCAGCTGCGCGTCCGCACCCTTCGCCGCCAGTTCCCCGCGCAAGATACGGATCTTTTCGGCATCCTGAATGCCCTCGATCAGCCGCTCAAAACGGATGCTGCTCCGGTCGCCCGGATAGACGATGTAGCAGTCACCCGCCGCCCACGTGCGGAACCGCGAATCCCGCAGCGGGTCGTCCGTCCAGCTGTTGTAAGTCCAACGCAGCACCCCGTCGTAATTCCCCGCCACGGCATGCACCGGCAGCCACGCCGCCTCAGCCGGGGCCGAGAAGGTGAAAGTGTTCGGGAAAGCCTCGGTGCAGCAGACATAAACCGTGCTGACCTGCCCCTTAGCCTCCCGCTCGGCCTTCACCGCCTCCGGGAATTTATGGGTATAGGGGATGCTCAGGTCATAGAGGTCGGCCTGTATCTCGTCGTGGTAGTTCCCCGCCAGCGTGATCTTGAACTCCGGGTCGGCCTCGCGGATCAGTTTGATCGCCTCCTGCATCGACTTCATCGGCCGCTCGTCCATCGAGATGGCCGTCTTTCCGAACCACCCCTTTTCGCGCAGGTGGCGCGAGAAATCCTTCAGGAACGGCAGCCAGTAGTCGGTGAAAGCCTGTTCGCCCGGCTTGGCGTCCACGAACAGCACCCGGCCTGTCGCCTGGTCGAAATAGTCGAAGCTCAGGGCCCACGGGATCATCGTGTAGCAGTCTATTTGCCGGTCGATACCCACCTCGTTCACCATAAAGTCCACCCACTTGTCGAACACCGTGTAGTCATACGACCACGTGCCGTCTATTTTCTTTGTCTTGGCGATCATGCTGTCGAAGAAGTCCTCGGTCTGCCCGGCCCACGGCTTGTGCATAATGGTCGCCGTCACCACCTTCTGTCCGGCATCCTTGAGCCGTTTCATCAGGGGCCGCATGGCGTCGAAATGGGCTTCGCTCCACAGCGGCACCTGATAGTAGCGCGCCACGGCATAGGGATTCTGCCACAGGTCGAGGTGGAATTTCCAATCCTCCGGCGCGGGCAGCGTGCGGTCAACCACGTCGATCTGCATATTGAGTTTCATCGGCTTGAGGTTCCTGCCCGAAACGGTCAGCGTCCCCTTGTAAGTCCCTGGAGTCGCGTCCTGCGGCACCCGGACATTCACCCACACCGGCTGCGCCGAACGCGGCTGCAAATCGCGCAGACTCACCGTGTCCAGCACGTCGGCCACCACCGAGGAGTCCCACGCGGTGCGGTCGGGCCGGTGGCCGCAGCCACCCTTGCCATCCTTGTTCAGTTCGTCGGTCATCACGTAGCGCACGAAGCTGGCCTTCACCGCCGAAGCCGGGATCACGGCCCCGCCCGCGCCCCGCAGGTCGCTGGCGGTAACGGTGACGCCCTCCAACGCATTCCGCATCCACAGCACCGCCTGCCCGTTGATCCGCTCCCCTTTCCAGGCTTTCGCTTTCCAAAGGGTATTCTTGGCATCGATGACCGGCACATCTAATTTCTTGTATCGGGTATCGGTATTCCCCCACGCCAGTTCCACCGGCTTTTTCATCCGCGCCCAAACTTCGGCCCCGTCATGAGGTTTGGTGTCGGTCAGCTCCGTGTAGTCTCCCAAAGGATATTTCGCCACGGAAGCCGGAGCGGCGGTCTGCGCCGAGGCGCACAAAGGCCCCCCGAAAAGGAGGGCGCATAACATAAGAGTATGTTTCATCAATGACTTGGTGTTAGTTCAGGCTGATCTCGTCAATGAACAGGAAGGCCGGGCTGCCCTTACCTCCGTGCCACGCCGGCATCTTGTGTTCGGGCTTGGCGACGATCTTCACGTAGCGGGTTGTCACCGGCTCGAAAGTCAGCTCATGCTCGTAGACGCCGTTGCGGTCTTTCTCCGCCATCGCCGGGTAGTCCGCCGAAGCCACCTTGCGGAAAGTCTTGCCGTCGTCCGACACCTCGACCCCGAAGTACCGCGCGTCGAACACCCAATCCCCCTTGGCCACATTGGTTTCGATCTGCGCCTTCGATATTTCGGTCGGCCGGAGCAGGTCGATCACCGCCTCCATGTCGTTCTGCCAGAAAGCGATCCAGCGCCCCGTTTTGTAGTTGCCGTTGCCTTTCAGCCCGTCCACCAGCGTGATGGCACCGTTGTATTTGTACTGGTCGTTGATCGGCTGGAGCATCGTGATCGGCTTCATGCTGGCCTTGTTGAACGCAATCTCCTCGGTGAAGACCCGGCTGTTGCCGTTGGGCCGCACCACAACCGCCTTGAGCGTCCCCGGCTCCGTGATCTTCAGCGTGTCGGCGTACTTCGGCGACGCTGCGGTCGGCTCCGTACCGTCCAAAGTGTAGTGGATATCCGCACTATCGATGGCGAACATCACCACGTCCAGCACCCCATTGGCCTGGTCCGGCAGGAACGTGACGTTCACGTCGAACACGTGCTTGGCATAGTTGTACCCCATCAGGTCATAGATCCGCACCAGCTGCGGCAGCCGCGCCAGGAACGCGTCGTAGTTCTTCAAGGTCGGCTCGCTCCACTGCACTTCGGCCAGCGCCGCCATGCGCGGCAGCTCCATGTACTCCACCTGCCGGAAATTCGGGATATACTCCGTCCACAGGTTGGCCTGCACCCCGATGATATGTTTCGCCTCCTCCGGGGTCAGCGACGCCGGAACCGGCTCGTAGTTGTAGACCATGTCGATCGGAATAAAGCCGCCGATGGCGATCGGCTCCTTCTCCACCTCCTTGCTCTGGTAGTAGTCGAAATAGAGGTGCGACGAGGGGGTCATAATGGCATCGTGCCCCATCTTGGCCGCCTTGATACCCTCCTGCGCGCTCCGCCAGGCCATAACGGTGGCGTTCGGCGCGAGGCCCCCCTCCATGATCTCGTCCCAGCCGATGATCTGCCGGCCGTGGTCGTTCAGGAATTTTTCCGCATGGTTTATAACGAAACTTTGCAACTGTTCCTCATTGGAGTGCTTGCCGTCCGGCTTGATGCCCAGCGCCTTGATGCGCGCCTGGCACTTCGGGCACTTTTCCCAGCGCACTTTCGGGCACTCGTCGCCGCCCACGTGGATATATTCGCTCGGGAATATCTCGATGATCTCGGCCAGCACGTCGTCGATAAACTGCAAGGTGGAGTCGTTGCCCGCGCAGAGCACGTCGTCCGAGATGCCCCACTGCCCCCACACGTCGTACGGGCCGCCGGTGCAACCGAGGTACGGATAGGCTGTCAAAGCCGCCTGCATATGGCCCGGCATGTCGATCTCCGGGATCACGGTGATGTGGCGGTCGGCAGCGTAAGCCACGATCTCCCGCGCCTCCTCCTGCGTGTAGAACCCGCCGTACGGAATGCTGTCGTACTTGCCGCTGTTATGCCCCACCACGGTAGCCTTGCGCACCGACCCCTTTTCGGTCAGTTCCGGCCGTTTCCTGATCTCGATGCGCCAGCCCTGGTCGTCCGTCAGGTGCCAGTGGAAACGATTCATATTGTGCAAAGCCAGAATGTCGATAAAGCGCTTCACGGAGTCCACGCCGGTAAAATGGCGGCTCACGTCGAGGTGTGCTCCGCGATAGGCGAAGCGGGGCCAGTCATTGATCTCGACCTCCGGCAGTTCGACCGTCCCGCCCGTTTTGACCGTAATGGGCAGCGACTTGCGCAGGGTCTGTATGCCGTAGAATACGCCCGCTTCCGAAGCCCCGGCGACGGTCACTCCGTCGGCGGTCACCTTGAGTCGGTATGCCTCCGGATTCTCCGAAGCGAGGCCCAGTTCCAGCACAATATTCCCCTTGGGGCCGGACGCTGTCCCGGCAGCCGTTTGCAGTTTGAGGCCCGTCATCTGCCCGACATAATCGGCCAGGAAAGCGGCGTTTTTCCGCATCTTTTCGTTACCTTCGGGATAGAGTATTTTCACGCCTTTGTCGAGACGGAAGTCGGCTCCCTGCACGGCCGTAACCTGCTGCGGCAAAGGGATGACCTGATAGTCGGCTTTCTGAACCGCGCCCGAGGTGCAGGCCGTCAGTGCGCCTGCCAGAACCGCCGTTCCCAATAGTCGGTGGATGGAGATCATAGAATTTGGTTTAAGGGTATAAGGTTAGTATAAAGGCGGGGCATTGCATCCCGTCCGTTTGCAAAGCTAAGGATTCCGGGCGATAATTCCGAAAATCAGCGCGATAAACCGTCTCTTTCGCCGCCCCGGGAAGCGTGTCCGCAAGATAACGGGGGCTGTCCGCCAACCGGATTTCGCTTCCGTCGCCGCCGCGCCCTATTTTTGCCGCGTAAGCTTATCCGCGGCGGATTCCGAAAAGCCGTCAACAGAGTAGGAAAACCGAAATAACATTGAATATCATGGACTTGAAATCAATCCTGGGGATGTTCGAAAAGTCTCCGCTCTACGGCACCCCCGTATCCGGCGCCCCGGAATTCGACGACGCCCAAACCTGCGCAGGCATGGGCCCCGCCTTTCCCAAACAGATCGACTTCCGGCAGGGGGTGATCGTGGACAGCCTCGCTTTCCGCTACGACGCGCAGACGCTGAAACATGGCGGTACAGGCGGATCGCCGAACAGTTTCACGCTCGCGGCGGACGAACATATCGTCCGCGTGGAGGGTAAATTCAGCTCGTGGGGCGGAGGCACGATCATGGACCTCGTCTTTATGACCGACAAAAACCGCAGCCTGGGCAAAGGACGGCCGACACCGGGAACAGAAGGTTATTTCGAATTCCGGGCCAAGGAAGGGCAGGCCGTCTTCGGGATGTTCGGCCGGGCCGACCACTTCCTCCGCAACATCGGCTTCTATGCCCGCCCGATCGAGTCGACACAGGGCGGGGATATTTTCTCCGGACTGGGATCGATGAAATTCGGCGGCAAATAATCCGGCGGATTCGATGCTTTCGAAGGCGGGAACGGGACTTAGCTCCGCTCCCGCCTCGGTTTATTTCCGGCCCCAGCGCGGGGAGAGCCCGATAAAGAGGCCGTAATTGCGTCCGGCCATCGGCCGCGAGAGCACCGACTCGTACTCCTCGTCGAAAAGATTGTTTACCACCGCTTTGACCGACAGCGAGGCCCACGGGAACGAAAAGCGCTTCTCCAGCGAAACGTCGTTCATCAGGTACGGGGCCAGCACGCCGAGGCGCGTGGCCGTCTCGTTGCTCGACGTCGTGTAGCGCTCGCTGTAATAATTCCACTTGTAGAGCAGCGTCCACGACCGCCACGCGAGCGTTCCCGTGACCGCCGCCGAGTAGACCGGGATATAGACCAGCTGTTTGCCGATCGACTCGTCGGCCCAACTCTGCGGGTCGCCGTGGTTGACCGAGTGCGTGATCGCGAAATTGCCGTCCAGCGCCACGCGCCAGCCCCGCCCCATGTCCGCGGCGAAACGTCCCTTCACCTCCAACCCGTAGGCGTGCACTTTCCGCACGTTGACCGGCGACCAGAACCCCTTGAACGTCGGCAGCCACGCGATCCAGTCGTCGATCCACGAGTTATAGGCCGTCACCTCCCCCCTGAAACCCATCCTGCGGTTTTCCAACCGCGGATCGCCCAGCGTGAACTCAATGCCGGCATCGTATGTCCATCCCCGCTCCGTCCGGAGCGTGTCGTTGCCCCCCGGCATGAAGTAGAGGTCGTTGAGGGTCGGGTAACGGTAGTTGCGCGCCGCCGACGCCTTCAGCAGCACATTGCCTTTGCGCGAGATCAGGAAATCGGCGAACGCCGCCGGGATCAGCGGCGTGGCATGGCTGCCCCAAAGCTCCTCGCGCAGGTCTATGCCCACGCCCAGCCGCTCCGCCGGGCGGTATTTCACTCCCACGAAACCCGACAGCTCGAAGCGGGCCTCGTCGTAGCCCACGTTCGCCAAGCCGCCCGACGAATTGGTCACCGTGCGGTCGGAGCTTTGGACAAAATGCTGGTCGGCCGTCACTTTGGCCGTGAAGAGCCACTTTTTACCGAGGTAGTAATCCGCCCCGAATTCGCCGTAGACCGTGTTCACGAAACTGCGCGAGCGAATCATCTCCACCAGCGGCTCGTCGCCGCCCGGATCGCCCCAGTAGCGGTAGCCCATGTCGGTATAGGTGTAGCCCGCCTTCGCCCCCAATTTCAGGCTTTCGGAGATCCGGTCCCACGTCGCCACGGCACGGAGCGTCTGTTCGTCCTGCCGGTTGCGGCTGCGGCTGTCGGTCTTGTAGTCCACGTTCAGCATCGGAATGCCCCGCCGCGAGTCGAGGTACCACACCGACAGCCCCCAGCGGTTGCCGTTCCCTGGGTTGTAGAACAGATCCTGCACCACGTGCAAATCGCGGTAATCGCCGTTCCGGTTGCGCTCCTCGGGGTAGTGAAAGCCCGTGACCAGTCCGTTTTCATCTTTCTCATAGACCTTTTTGCGGTAGTTGGTGTACTTGAAATCGTTCTGCGACGTGACGTAGTAGAACCGCGTGGAACTCTGCCACTTTCGGTTTCCATAAGTGAAACGCAGGAACTCGTCGTAGGTGCCGAAGCTGCTGATCCCCTGCACGAATTTCAGGCCGAAGCCCTCCTCCTGCGCCGGCCGTGTTCCTAAGGTTACCGCCCCGCCCAGCCCGCCGCCCGTCACGCCCACCGAGCTGGCGCCGTGGTAGAGGGCCGCATCGTCGATCAGGTAGGAAGGGATCAACGAAAAATCGACCATGCCGAGCATCGGCGAGTTGAGTTTCAGGCCGTTCCACGTCACCTGGGTGTGCGACGGCGCGGTGCCCCGGAATGAAGCGGTGGCCAGCGTCCCGCGGCCGTAGGATTTGATGAAGATGGAGCTGTTCTGCGACAGCACGTCGGCCAGCGAGTTGGTGACGTTCTCGCGCAGGGCCGCGGTGTCGAGCGGGGTTTTCTGCGCCCCGATGTCGCGCAGGGAGCGCCGGGCCCGCACGGTCACCGGGTCGGTCCGGTAGGTGCGTTGCTGGGCGTGCCCCACGGAACAAAGCCAGAAAATAAGAGTGGCTATTACAAAGCCGCGGCCCGAGGAGGCATGATAATAGCGTCGCGTAAGCGACCTATTGCGGGCCTCCGCTGCCGGGGGCTGCGGCCCGGCCGTTGCCACGGGAAGTGACCGGCTTTTCCGCTGCCGGGAATCCCGCCCCGTGAAGGCCCTGCGGAGGGCTGCAACACGCCGCTTACGCGCCGCGGTAGCACCTCCTCCGCCGGCTTCGGACTGGCACCGTGTTTTATATTTATCAGGTAATTTCATCCCTATTTAAAGCAAAACGCCCCCGGCGTGATCCCCACCCGGAAGGTATCCACCGGGGCTGCCTGCGGCGTGAAGCGGTAGACCACCCCCGGCTGCACATAGTCGATCGCGTCGGCCACATAGACCTCCGACGACCGCGGATCGACCGCCAACCCGTAGTAGATCGTCCCGCTGTACGGAATGAACGGCGCGGAAGGCAAAGCGTCGGCCACGACCGGCATCCGCCAGATACCCCGGTCGATATAGTAGAGCGTGTCCCGCGCGCCGTTGAGCACCAGTTCCGACGGGCTATCCCCCATCGGCAGGCCGAACCGCCGCTCGACCTGCAATGTCTTCGCATCGATGCGCCAGAGCGCCGGAGCCTCGTGCCCGAAAGGGTTCCCCTCGTAACCCCCGTCGGTCACCGTCCACAGTTTCCCGTGCTTGTCCAGCGCCAGCGAGGCCGGCTGGACCCCCACCGCGATCGAATCCACCAGCTCGTCGCGCAGCGCGTCGATCACCAGTATCTTGTTGTCGTACGACCAGCAGTTGGTGAACACCGTGTCGCCGAGCTGCACCATCTGTTCGGCCGACTTGTGGCCGTTCAGCGGGATATGGCCGGTGATCGCGAGCGTCTGCGGGTTGAAAACGGTGATCCGGGAGTCGTACAGGTCGGTGACATAGGCTTTGGTGTCGCTCACGAAATGGACATAGCGCGGCGAAACCAGTCCGGTGAGGGTGCCGATCACTTTGAACGTATCGATGTCGATGACGAAAATCACCCCGGAGTTATTGACCACGAGGTACCCCAGCCCCCGGAAGACGGCCATCGACTGGGCGACGTCGCCCAGCGGGATGCCGTTGGCGCGGGCGAAAACCTCGTTCAGCACCTTTTTCTTGCTGGGGATATAGTAGGAGAGGCTGGCGTTGCCGTACATGAAATTGCCTTCGCACAGGACGAACAGGCCGTCCCCGGCGGGCGACGAGCCGCCGAAATCCTCCTCGTCCATCGGGCCGTAGTCCATGCACGAGCCGAGGCCGCACAAGGCGAACAGCAGCAGGGTTAAGCGTATGATCCGTTTTTCCATAGTGGCCGCGATTCCCGACGGGCGGCATGGGGAAACAGAAAAACATGACGGGAACGGAGTGAGCGGTTCCGGTGATGTTCGAGCCTATTCGCCGTAGGTCGCCGATCGGAGTGAAAGGGCGAAGGCAGGTCTTCTGACTCGTTCCGTTCCGGGCCGCCTTCCCGGCCGGGAACGGGGCCAGTGGCAAAAGAGGGCCGGAAACTCAAGAGGAACTTACAGCAGCGGGAACTGTCGCCGATTCGCACGGCGTTCCCTTTTAATCCGGGCCTGAAGGATCGTCCCCCGCAGGCCGTTCGGAACCATCGCAGGGGCAAATGTAGTGTTTTTCAGGCACAATCCCCAAAAACCGCCGCTTTCCGGGTCGGGTTTTACCTCCGGCCCGGAAAGCGAAAGCGAAAGGGCTTGCCATGTATGGCAAGCCCTTTTATATGTCAGAACCCGAATCCCACGCAGGCCGACCAGCCGTCGGCCGTGCCGCTCGCGCCGAACCAGTCATGCGTCCATCCGCCCCGGACGAAGAGCGTCCGCTCGCCCCCGATCCGGCGATCGACTTGCAACCCCACCCGCACGCGCGTGAAATCGTCCGTCAGGTAACGGTAATCCGCTTGCAGCGACCGGATGCGCGAAGTGTTGAAATCGGCTCCGGGCAGCGCCAGTTCGCCGCCGATCTTGCCCGAACGGGCCGCCCCGGCCTCAACCCTGAGCATCCACCGGCCCCAGACGCGCATCACCGCGCCGTCCACGCCCGCCTGCCAGCGCGAGAACGACATCCGGCGCAGGGCCGCCGCGTATTCCGACACGAAATCGAGGTACGCCGCCGAAGGCTCCACCCACCAGACCGTCCGGGCCGAAGGCAGGCTTCCCACAAAACCTGACAGCGTGCCGTTCACGATCCGGTCGGTGTACCCCTCGTTCCGGCCGATCTCCGGGTAGATGCCGCCCGCCGGATCGCCGAAGAGATGTTCCGTCCCCTTGCGGCTCCGGTAGCTTCCCTCAGCCGTGACGCCCCAGGCCAGCGATGCTCCCGCGCCGCTGTAAGCGAGCAGGACGTTCGCGGTATGGTCGGCCACCGACGCCAGCGGCAGGTTATTCATTCCCGTCATCTCCTTGCGGAAGGTGAAATAGTCGTACCCCACCGAGGCCGAAATCCCCTTGCGCGACGCGGGAAACAAGTCCAACGACCCACCGGCGCCCCACCCCGAATAGTACGCGCCGGTCTGGATGCCCGCAAAGCGGACGTAATCCATCCCCAGCCCGGTCAGGTGGTAGATGGTCGCCTGGTTCATCTCGTTGTAGAAAGCGATGTCGCCCCGCTGCCCGTACTTCCGCCCGCGGAGGGCCAGCGACAGCCTGTACTGCGCCCCTACGCTCCGGGCCGCCGCCAGCGACCCTTGCAGGTCGGAGACCACGTTCCGGGGCCGGGGATCCACCTCGCGGTATTCGAGCAGCGCCCGGTAGGCCAGCTGCGCCGCCCAGGTCCACGCGCCCGAAGTGTGGGCGTAACCGCCCGAAAAACGGTAACTCTCCGAGGTCAGGCTCCCACCCACCGAATCGGCGGTCAGGTAGGGGTAAAGCAGCGCGAAATCGGCGGTCTCGCTCCACTGCACGTCGCGGCGGGTGCCGTTGGTGTAGCCCGCTTCGCCGAAGGCCCGGCCTTTCGCGCCGGTAGGCACGAACGACCGGGCGGCGAAGCCGAACCCGCCGTATCCGTTCCCATCCTGCGACAGGGCTGCGTCACCACGGCGGCTGTCCCCGTAGCCGACCGAAAGTTCGGAGAGCGGAAAAGACTGCCGATACCACATAGCGGCGGGGTTGCGCAGCACCGGGGCCGGCAAGGCCTCCGCAGGCGATGCGTCGAGCATCGCCCGGCGGAAAACCGGCAGGCTGTCCGGCGGCGCGGCCGCAGCGGAGAAGGCCGAAAGGCCCAAGGCAAGCAGGATATGGAATCGTTTCACTATAGTGTTTTCTGGATTGCGTTATTTCATTGACTCGGCTCTATGCGCCGAAGGCCCGGCACAAAGCGGAACCGGCAGCGCGGACTGATCCGTACCGGCCTACTTCATCGAGGGCGTCACGTTGCGCTCGAAGTCCTCGGCCGAGTTGTTGGTATCCTGCAACACCTGCCGTCCGTCCGCGGCGGTCGAAGCCGTTTTGCGGCGCACGGCGGTTCCGTACTTGATGGTACCGGCGTTCAGGTCGCCGCAGTAGGTGTAGCTGATGTCGAACGAGGGATCGAAGACCGACCAGGCGAATTCGTTTTTGTAGCCGCGCAGCTCGACGGCATCCACCACCCACTCGTTCGGGATCTTATAGCTGGTGACGTCCCGCGAGGTGCTGCCGTTGGCCAGGGTGTAGTTGTAAGTATAGGTGTATTCGTTCAGCCATTTCTCTTTGGTCATCCCCTGCGGCATGCGGGCGATGGCGTACCCTTTGTTTCCCTGCTTATGCAGCACGAAGATCGTGGCCGTGTAGCAATAGTAGATGTCGAGGTTCGGCACGGCGGGATTGTCGATGTCCGGGTAGTTGGCGTTGGTCGATCTGGTGTACCACTCGAAATCGGCGCCGCTCAGGTCCATGAAGTCCGGATCAGCCTCCTTGTGGTTTTGGGCATTGTCGCAGAGGACGATCGACTCGCCGGGCTGCACCGGATAGTCCTGTCCCGAGCCGGGGATCACCATCACGCAGTCCGCCGAGATCGCGGAGCTGCGGATATCGGGGTTCAGCCCGGTGCGCTTGGTGGGGGTCAGGAATTCCGATTCGCAGAGCGCCAACCCGTCGGCGTAGAGCACCCGGTCGGAGTTGTTGGTGATCTTCACATAGGCGTCGCCGTTGTACTGTTTCTGCTTTCCGCTGGCGTCGGGAGCATAGGCGGAGCCGACGTAATAGATTTCGGAGATCACGAAGTCGTTGCCGGCTTCGGGAACCACCGACAGCGAGAGGGTCAGCCTGAAACTTCCGTCGGCTTTGACCACCACGTTGTTCTGCACGCCCTGCATCCGGACGGTCACGGGTTCCGGGGCTTCCTCGCCGTCCCCGGCTTTGGTCAGGTCGACGACGCAGTCGGCCTCCCCTTCGAATTTCACGTTGTAAAGTCCCTCGTTCACCTTGACGTCCGAGGAGAGCGGGTGGTCGATCTCGGTCGCCACGCCGGTGGTGACGTTGGTGAAGGTGTATTTCCCGCTCCTGACTTCCATCGAGGCGAAGTTGGAGGGGGCGGACAGGGTGATGGTCTCTCCGTTGAGGGACACCTGTTTCGGCGTATTGTCCGAACAGGAGGCCAGCGTGAGCGCGGCAGCGCACAACATGGCAAATCGTTTCAGTCGTTTCATGGTTCTTAATTTTTTAATTGATCGATTGTTTTGCATTGTTCCGCCTGGTACTGTTCTTTCTTTGAAAAGAAAGAACCAAAGAAACTTTCAGATAGCTGCGCTACTCCTCAGGCTCCGCAATCCTCAGCTTTGGCGGGCGAAGCGGGGCCGCCTGAAAGGCTTGGCCCCACTCGCCGCGCCAAAATAGAAGGACTTCAGCAGACTGAGGATTGGGTAGTTACAGCCCGGAAGCCCAACGGGCCCGCTTTTTACAACCGAGCAGCGTACCGAGACCAGAGGCCGCTTGCAGACTTTGGCGAGGTAGCGCGAGGAAACCATAGGTAAAAAGCGGCAGTGCGATGCGGGTACTCGATCGGTTAACAATTTAAAAGGTCAGGTTCAGTTCCATGCCGAAGTAGGGCGACGCCGAACGCCGCGTCAGCACCCCGTTGCGGTAATAGTCAGGATAGGCGCTGAACAGGCGGTTGACATACATCGCCAGCCGGGCCCAGCGTCCGAAATGCTTCGTTGCTTTCAGGTTCACATCCATGCAGAACGGCACCGTCGAGCGGTCGAAATAGGCAGGCGAATAGGTCTGCACCAGCCACTGCAACTGCGTGTCGTGCCGGTCAGCCTCCGTGAAAGGGTGCTCCGTGCCCGAAGCGTCCACCCACGCCACCGGCGCACCGTCGTTCCACAAGGGCTGGCTGCTCGTGAACCAGAGGCACTGGAAAGTGGTCGAAAAAGACAGCCCCAGCTTCTCTAAGTACGTGTCGAACGTCACGTTCGTGTTGAACTGCTGGCGCACCGAGCCGTCCTGCCAGTCGTAGAGGCCCACATACTTCACCGGGTCGCCGCCCAGGTTGATCGTCGAGGAGCGGTATATCGGCGCGCTGTTGCTGTACGTGGTTCGGAACCACGCCCCGTTGACCGTAATGCGAGTCCTCAGGGCTTCGATGCGCGGCGACGAAAACTGGAACTCTATCCCCCGCTTGTCGATCCGGCTGCCGTTGGCCCACCGGCCGTAAGTGTTCAGCAACGTGTCTTTCGTGTACGGCACCTTCGACAAGTCGGGCGGCCCGGTCAGCGTCCCAGGGTCGATGGCGTTGGAATCGTAGTTCTTGTACGGCAGGGCTTTATAGTAAGTCATCGTCCGGAAGCCGTCCGTCATCCGTTCCTGAAAATAAGTCACCGAAAAATCGAAACCCCGGTGCTCCGCGCTGAAACGCCCCTCCCATTTGAGGTTGCGCGCCGGACGCAGGTAGAAATTGATATTATCCCACACATAAGTCAGCATATTGATGCGCCGCAGGTCAGGGTCGGTCGGGTAATAGTTCAGCTGCACCAGGTCGACGTAGATCGGGTCGGGGTAGAGCTGGTCGAGCGTCGGCGTTTTGGTGTGTCGTCCGATACCCCCTGCGATCTCGAAGTTCCATTTTCCCACCGCAGGCAGCTTCCACTGCACGTTCACGCGCGGGTCGACGTAGATCTGGCCGTGCATTTGGTAATCCTTTCGGATATTGAGCGGCGTCATGGCCCGCACGCCCGCCGTCACCACGAAACGGTGTTCCCCGGCCCGGAACCGCAAAGCGTCCTCGGCGAAGAGCGACAGCTCGGTGCCAGCCGGAATGTCGCTGAACGGCCGCGGGCGGTTGGTATTGTTCGGGTTCAGCGGCCGGGTGATGTCGTAAATCTGCCCTTTGCCCCAGTTCTTGTCGTATTTCCAGTCCAGCCCGACTTTGCCCCGGTGCCGCACGCCGCCCGTCTTCCCGCCCAGCCCCAACACCGCTTTGACGAAAGCGTTCATCGGCTTGCCGTCCACCGCCACGTCCGCCGTATATTTGTACGGCAACAGCTCGGCGTCGTGCTCGCCGTTCACCATCCCCGTGGGTAGCGGCACGGGACGGTTCAGGTAGACCTGCCTGGTCTGCTCCATGCGGCTCGCCTCCTGCGCCACGGAGGCCGTCACGTCCAGCGATTTCAAGGCCCCGGCGTTGAAAAAGACCCAGTTGAACGACGTTCCCAGCGCAAAGCGGTTGTAGGAGGCTTTGAAGCGGTCGCCCTCCATCGAAGCGTCGGCATCCGTCTTCTCTTTGTCGAGCGAACCGGTATAGTCGAGACTCAACCGCCAACGCAGCGAAGCCTTGTCCGTCACGCTGCGGCTGCTGTAACGCAGCGAGCCGGTGATCCGTTTGTAATTGGCCAGCGTGTTGCGGGGGTCGCTGCGGGCCGTCAGGTAGTCGCCGTCTATATTCAGTATCTTTTCGCCGCCCTTGAGGGCAATCCCCTTTCCCGCCGAAACCAGCTTGCCGAATTCGTCGGCCTTGACCCGCGCCTCGAAAGGGGTGGCCGTCATCCGCCGCCTGATATTGACCAACCCGCTGGTCAGGTTGCCGTACTCCACGGAAGGGATGCCCCGCACCACCTCCACAGATTCGATATTATCCGTCGGGATTGTCCGCATATCCAGCCCCCGCGACACCAGCGAGCCGTCTCCCGACGAGCCGGGGATCGATTGCAGGTTGGCGTCGGTGCTGATCGGCACCCCGTCCACCGTGAAGGCGGTACCCAGCGACGACACGTCGTAGTCGCCGCTGCTGTTGCCCGCTTCACGCAGCCTGATAAGATTGGGTGCGCCCAGTTTCGGATTCTGGGCCAGTCCGCCGGGCAACAGGGAAAGCAAATCGGAGAAGCTCGACGGCTGGAGGTGCTCCATGGCCTGCCGGTCGATGCGCGAGGCGCTGGTAGCCCCTTTGGACTCTTTGGCCGTCACCACCACCTCCTGCGCCGTCAGCGGTTGGGCCGCCAAACCGATCCGCAGGGTGGTGTCTCCCGTGACGCGGAGGGTGCGTTCCCAGTTCCGGAAGCCGACGAAGGCGACCTTCACCCGGTAATTCCCCGGCTGGAGGCCCGAAAAGACGAACGATCCCTTGGCGTCGGTAACGGCCCCGCGCGGCACGGCGCTCCCTTCCGGGAAAAGCTGCACCAGCGCATAGTCCTGCGGCTGCCCCACGGCCGCGTCGGAGACGGTGCCGCGCAGGATCGCCGCAGCGGCAGTGCCGTGGGCGGCCAGCAGGAAGAGTATGGAGACGAGTATCCGGGTCATTTTCGGAGGCAAAGGTACCGGGGCGCCGAGGCCGGGACAATCGCCACATATAAGGAAAATGCGGGCCGGGGCTCCCCACAAATGGGGAGCCCCGGCCCGGGAACGAAAGCGGCGAGACCTACTCGGCCCGCGTGCGGAAGTGAACCAGATAGTCTTCCAGCATACGGATACCGTCCGGGGTGACGAAGCTGAAATCGCGCAGCACGTAAAATTCGTATTCGTGATCCGGCTGGAGCTTGACCACAATAGTAAACGACGTATTGTCGTCGGAATATCCTTTTGCCTCGACGAAATCGAATAACTTGTCCATGCCACCGGGGCCGGGGTTAAAGGAGTATCCCCGACCGATCACCGGCCGATCGAAACGGATCGTAATATCGGTCAGGTTCGGGTCCACATCCTGCGCCCCGTTGCCGAAAGGCTCGACGGCCACCACATGGAGGATTTGACCTGTACGGATCGCTTTTTCGCGGGCGCGGCGCTCCTGCAACACCTCCATCTGCCCGGAAAGATCGTTGCAGAATGCCACGATGCGGGGCATAAAGCTCCGGAAATCGGGATACTTGTCCCGTTCGGCCTCATACTCGCCGAGAATCTCCACCGCCTCCGGCATCCAGATAAAATGGCTGTTGATCTGGTACTGCATCTCGTTATCGACGGCGGCCGAGTCGGCGTGTTCCATCAGGTAGCGGATCACCGCCGCCCGCACGAAGGTTTCGTTGAGCACCGTTCTCCCGTCGGCGTACGCCTGTTCCCGCATCTGTTCGGAGGTCTCCCTGAAAAGCTGGTACGCGGGCCACGACAGCCCCGACTCCGCGTTCAGCGCGGGATTGACGAACGAATGGCTGAACTCATGTACGATGGTATTGAGGAACCCCTCGCGGTTGAACTTCGGCTTTCCGTCCCGCATCCCCCACGAGCCCATAAAGGCGTATTGCTCTACGGTGGAGTCCGGATAAACGATCTTGCCCCCGTAGTTGCCTCCGCCGAATCCCATACCGATAATCGGCCCCATACCGCCTTTCGACTCATCGCCGAAGAAACGGGAGAACCACGCCATGTCTATCTCCGCAAAGACGTCCCCGAACGCCTCCTCCACCTGCCCGAACAGCGGAGCCTGCTGTGCGAAGAACTCTTCGCAGCGGGCGTCTTTGTAGAACTTGTCGAGCAGCCTGATAAATTCCGTCCCGCGTTCGACGCCCCAACGAGGCTCCGGCTGCGATTCGGTCAGCGGCAGGCGAGGGCGCAACTTCGGCGGCTGGGTCAGGTAGACCCCCATAATGGGAATGGCATTATAGCCCATGTCCACTTCGTCAGCCAGTTTTTTCATATACAGCACTGCCGGATGCTCTTTATACGGTGCGAACCAGGTGTCAAGGGCATCCGAATAGACCGGAACCGCCTTGCTCTGGAACTCCTCGTAGCCGGCCAGCCGGGCGACGATGGCCATCAGCTCGACCCGCGTGTCCACCGCCGGTTTGGAAATGCCGCGCGTCGCGGTGGCCTTGGGCCCCGCAGCGGCGCTGAGGAGAGCCATAAGGCCCGTTAAAAGGAAAACAATCTTTCTCATAGTGTTAGTTAAGTTTTAACAACCAGAAAAAGGGCAAAGAGGATGCCTTTTGATATAAATAATTGACTTTCTGTTATATATCCATCTAAAGCCCGAAGCCGGCCGTCTAAAAATTAGACACTCGCTGTCTAAAAAAGAGACAGCCGCGGGATAGCCATTTGTTAGGATGCCCGGCCGGATAATCCCCATATTTGGGGATTTTCCGCCGCAAGGGGGCACTCTACCTTTGCCGTCGCATCGCGAATGAAATGCCGGAGGCGGATTCTGTACCATTCGCAGCATGGCCGGGCTTGCGCGCCGGGCTTTCGGCCCGCCCCCGGAGCGCGCAGCCCGAACCGCATAATACAAACAAAAACCAACCATACCATGAAAAAGCAAATCCTCTTCTCGCTGGCCCTCGCCGGGGCCCTGACCCTCGCCTCGTGCGGCAATGGCACCAATAACGCCGGTACGGCGGCGACCGCCGAAAGCCGCTCCGCCGCCGTGAAAACGATGGACGTCGATTCGCTGCTGGCCTCAACTGAAACGCTGGTGGACAGGCCCATCGTCGTCGAAGGCATCTGCACCCACATCTGCGCCAAGGGGGGCGGCAAGCTCTTTCTAATGGGCAGTGATGACACTAAGACGATCCGCGTGGAAGCGGGCGAGAAGATCGGCCGCTTCCCGCAGGAGGTGGTCAACAATATCGTGACCATCGACGGCATCCTGCGGGAGCAGCGCATCGACGAGGCTTACCTGTCCCAATGGGAAGAGCAAGTGAAAGCGCAGACGGAAGAGAAGCACGGCGAGAATGGCGCGGGCTGCGATTCGGAGCAGAAAGCCCGCGGCGAAGCCACCGGGGCTGTATCGGCAGCCGACCGCATCGCAGCGTTCCGCCGGCGCATCGCCGACCGCAAAGCCAAGGAGGGCAAAGAGTACCTGTCATTCTACTACATAGACGGCAACGCCTACACGATCGACAAATAACAGTGTCTTTACCGTTCGGTTATTTTGTATAGCCCGTATTGCACTATCGTTTCTGCACTTCCTGCAGCGAGCGAGAGCGAGCTGCGCGGGCCGGATGCCTCCCCACGGGAGGCCTGCAACCTTGGGGTAATTACAGCCTCACGCTCGGCGCAAGCACGCGCACCGGCCCGTTCGGCTCCGGTACAAAATTACAGCGTCTGCAGGCGGAAGCACACTTGCCTCAAACTTCGCGCCACGCCTGAAAAGCGAAATTTCGTTTCGGGGAACCTCGGTTCTCCGAAACAAGATTTCGCCAGGCGCCCAGTCTAAGGCTTCGGCGCCCGCGGCAATTATACTTCATTTGGCTAAAGCCAAACGAAGCATTCTTGCCCTTTAAGCGGGCGGGCGCCTGCAAACCCTAACAGGACAGCCAATGGCTGCGCAAACAGTACGGAACTGCCCTTACGCCGGGCGGGCGGTGCGTGCCGCACTCCCATAGAGCTATAATTGCCCTAACAATTCACAAAACCATTTAAAATCATAACATATATTTAGAATGACCCCGTCATTTATGACCCGTGTGCGGAGAGTGAGCCGCCGGCTGCACCGGGATTTTTCGTTCTTTTTCGCCGGCGTGATCCTGATCTACGCCATATCGGGGATCGCCCTGAACCACAAAGATACCTTCAACAGCAACTACGAGATCAGCCGCCGCACGTTCGCCGTCGAAGGGGCCATGCCGCCCCGCAGCGGCGTGACCGAGGAGTGGGTGAAGTCCGCACTGCTGAGGCCCGTGGGCGAGGAGGACGCATATACCAAGCACTACTTTCCGAAGGACGGCACCGTCAAAGTCTTCCTCAAAGGCGGATCGAGCGTCGTGGCCGACCTCGGCACCGGGCAGGCAGAATATGAAGCCTTCAAACGCCGCCCGTTCTTCAGCGCCGTCAGCCGCCTGCACTACAACCCCGGCCGCTGGTGGACCCTCTTTTCCGACATCTTCGGCGGAGCGCTGATCCTCATTACGATCACCGGTTTCACGATGATGAATGGGCGCAAAGGATTCCTCGGCCGGGGCGGCGTGGAGCTGCTCGCCGGGCTGCTCTTCCCGCTGACGTTCCTGTTCTTCTTTAGTTAAGGGGCGCGGCCTGCGGAAAGGTTCGCAACTTTAGTTGCGGGCCTCCGCGGGGGGAGGCTGCGGCCCGCCCGGCTCTGCGAGCCGCCTGAACCGATAAAATCAATACCATGACAGACAACATAATAGAGTGCCGTAACCTGACCCATTACTACGGCAAGCGGCTGATCTACGAGAACCTGAGCTTCGGCGTCCCACGCGGGCGCATCCTGGGGCTGCTCGGCAAGAACGGCACCGGCAAGACCACCACCATCAACATCCTGAGCGGCTACCTCAAGCCCCGCTCCGGCGCCTGCCATATCTTCGGCGAAAATATACAGGGCATGGCCCCCCGCACGCGGCAGAACATCGGCCTACTGATCGAGGGACACATCCAGTACACCTTTATGAGCATCGCCCAGATCGAGAAGTTCTACGCCCCGTTCTACCCCCGGTGGAACCGCGCCGCCTACTACGAACTGATGGAGAAACTGCACGTCGCCCCCGGGCAGCGTATCTCGCGCATGTCGTGCGGCCAGCGGTCGCAGGTGGCGCTGGGACTGATCCTCGCCCAGAATCCCGACCTGCTCGTGCTCGACGACTTTTCGCTGGGCCTCGACCCCGGCTACCGCCGCCTCTTTATCGAATACCTGCGCGAGTACGCCAAAGCCGAAAACAAGACCGTCTTCCTCACTTCGCACATCATCCAGGACATGGAACAGCTGATCGACGACTGCATTATGCTCGACTACGGGAAGATCCTGCTCCAGAAGCCCGTCGGCGAACTGCTCGACACCGTGCGGCAATATACCTTCACGATGACCGCCGCAGGGCCGCTGCCCGACGACGAGCGGTTCTACCACCCCTCCGTGATCCGCGACCGCGGCGAGTTGTTCTCGTTCCTTCCCGAAGCCGAAGTGCGCGGGATACTCGATGCGCAGGGCGTACCCTATGCGAACCTCGAAAACTGCCGCGTGAACCTCGAAGACGCCTTTATCGGCCTGACCGGGAAATATTAATGGCATATAGCAGATTTCCTAAAAGGTCGCAGCCTGCGGAGAAGGCAACCGGATCGCGTCAGCGATCAGTTGCAGGCCTCCGCCCGGCGAGGCTGCGGCCTGTCAAAGGGAGATCCCCAACCTATTATGTAAAACATTGTGATATGTTAAAAACCATTTGTTACAAAGAGTGGGTCAAGACCCGCTGGTACTTCCTCCTCTCGACCCTCCTGCTGGCCGCCTTCACCGGCTACTGCCTGCTGAACGTGAGCCGGATCGTCGAATTCAAAGGGGCGGTCCACCTGTGGCAGGTGATGCTCGAACGCGACGCCGTCTTCATCGACCTGCTGGCCTACCTGCCCGTGTTGGCCGGACTGCTGATGGCCGTCTTCCAGTTCATCCCTGAGATGCAGCAAAGCCGCCTGAAACTTACCCTGCACCTGCCCTATCCGCATTACCGGATGATCGCGGCCATGCTGCTTTACGGCACGTCTATGCTCTGCGTCACCTATCTCGTGAGCCTCGGTATGATCGGCATCCGTTTCGACACCGTGGTGGCCCGCGAGCTGTTCGCCAGGGTGATGCTGACCGCCCTGCCGTGGTACATGGCCGGACTGGCCGCTTATTTCCTGACGGCATGGGTCTGCCTGGAGCCGACGTGGAAACGGCGCATCCTCGATATGCTGGTCGGGATGGGGGTGCTGCGCATCTTTTTCCTGGCCCAGGCGCCGGAGGCTTACAATGCGTTCCTGCCGTGGCTGGCGCTATACACCCTGCTGCTCAGCCTGCTCGGCATGCTCTCGGTATACCGGTTCAAAACCGGCGAACAGGACTAAGAATGTCGGGTTATTTGCCGGAGATAGCACATTAAAGAAGGCCGTGGCCAGCGGGGACTGCTTGCAGGCCTGCGCCGGGGGTGGGTTGCCGTTCCGGCTTCCACCTCGCGCATCGGCCATTCAGGAGAGCCTGATGGCAACTCGGCTGCGGCATCAGTTCGCCCGTCCCGCCGCGGGCCCCGTTGGGGCTTTTGTTCGGGCAAAGACGGCCCATACGGAGTGCCCGAAGGCACCGCCGTCCGCGTGACCGCGGCGGGACTTGCGAACCGAGCTGTGAAGCGAGAGTACGGCCGCCTGCGGACGATGCCTTGCAAACGCGAGGAAACCGTAGGTAAACTGCGCTTCGCTCAACAAATAACTGAACCGTTAAAACCATTTACACCGATGATACGAATCAGCAAAATACTCCTTTTCTTCACCGTCACCGCCCTGCTCGCGTGGGTGCTGCCGTGGACTTACGGCTTCCTCGGCGGAGCGTCGCCGCGCACCCCCTTCACCCTTTACAGCACCGTGACCGGCGAATTCTCGTGGATGGAAGCCACGGACAACGGGATCGCCTACAAAGATGCCGCCGGGCACGCTTTCACCGACAAAGAGTTCGACAGCATCCTGCCCTTCTTTTACTACCGGCAGCTGGTCTCCGACAACCGCTTTCCGGACAGCATCCGCGGGATCGCGGTGACGCCCCGCACGGCCCAGAACGGCAATTTCATGTTCCGCAGTTCGCCGCGGCAGGTGAACGCCACCACCCCGGCGATCTATCCCCTGCTGGAATCTATGTCCGGCCGCGTCGACCTCCAGTCCCCCGACGACGTATTCCGGATCGACGCCAACGGAATAACCTTTATCGACTGCGCCACCAACTCCGTAAAGGCGGACAAGAGCGCCGCCTTCACCGGAATGCTCCGTAAAAAAGGGTTCGTTTTTCCGGCGAAGGTCGTGGCCGGGAACCCGACCACCCGCAAAGAATATGATGAAGGCTTCTTCGTCACCGACAACGAAGGCAAGCTGTTCCACCTCAAACAGACCAAGGGGCGGCCTTTCGTGCGGGCCGTCGAACTGCCGGAAAGGGTGGAACCGGCGCAGATCTTCGTCACGGAGTACCGCGGCCGCCAGTATTTCGCTTTCCTGACCGACAAAGCCGGGCAACTCTATGTCCTGACCTCCGGGGATTACGCCCTGCATCCGGTGGCGGTACCACCCCTCGACCTGACGCGGCAGTCGATGATGATCGTGGGCAATCCGTTCGACTGGACGCTGAAAGTCAGCGGCACGGACGGCGCGGAACACTATTACGCCATCGACGGCGACGACTTCGGCCTGCTTAAGGAGCTGCACTATCCGGCGCCCGAACCCGCCGGGATCGAAAAGGCCGAAAAATATATCTTCCCGTTCCGACTCTCGTTCACTTCGGGACTCGACACGGAGGTCTTTCCCCGCATCGCCGGCATTTCCGGCTGGGCGCTGCTGTCCGGCTTCATCCTCGCCGTCGCGTTCTGCCTGATCCGCAAGGCCAACCCGGTGCGGCAGGCCCCGCAGTGCCTCTTCATCCTTTTGTTCGGGCTCTACGCCTTTATCGGCCTGCTGCTCTTTTCGAAACGGTAAAAAGGGACTTTTCCCCGGATAACGCGGGCCCTTTCCGATCGGAAAAGGGCCCGCGCCGTACTCTACCCGATGCGCCGGAGCTCCAGCCGTCCCGTAATGCAGGACGGCAGGTCGGCCTCATAGTGAGACACATAAACCAGCGATTTGCCCGGCCGTTCGCAGAAAGCGTCGATGATCGCCTTCACCCGCTCCTTGTTGGCCGCATCCAGCCCGTTCAACGGCTCGTCGAGGATCAGCAAGTCCGGGTCTTTGACAAACGCCCGCGCCAGCAACACCAACCGCTGTTCGCCGCTGGACAGACGCAGGAACGACCGCCCGGCCATCGCCCCGATGCCGAAAGCCTCCATCCACGCCTCCGCCGAAGCCAGCTGCGCCGCCGTGGGCGTTTCGTAAAGCCCCAGCGAGTCGAAATAGCCCGACGCGACCATATTCGCCGCCGGAATATCCTTCAGGAACGAGCGGTGCATCTCGGAGCTGACATAGCCGATATGCCGCTTGATCTCCCAGATGCTTTCGCCCGTGCCCCGCTGCCGTCCGAAAAGCACGATATCCTGGGCATAAGCCTGCGGATTGTCCGCGCTGACCAGGCTCAGCAGGGTCGATTTCCCCGATCCGTTCGGCCCCGCCAGCGCCCATTTCTCCCCGTTTCGGACTGTCCAGTCCAGCGAATCCAGTATCGTCCGGTCGCCGTAGCGTATCGTCACCCCGTTCAGTTTCACGACCTCGGTGCATTCCAGAGGCTTACCCTCCGCCGGGGGCAGCGCAACCTGCGGCGGCTGCACGAGCTCCTCTCGCCGGAGCTGCGCCGCCGGGACTTTAGGCCCCAGCCGGAGGTTGTCCAACCGGTAAATGTGGGTCACGAACGGCGGGATGTCCCCGCCGGACGACAGCACGAGGACCAGTTGCAGCCCGGCCATTTCGGCCAGCCGCAACAGCAGCTCGTTCAGCAGCTTGCGGGCAGCTGCGTCCAGCCCGATGAACGGATTGTCCACCACCAGCACCCGCGCGCGGGTCAGGAGCATCCGCACGATCTGGAATTTGCGCAGCTCGCCGCTGGAGAGCATGATGACAGGCTTATCGAGCATCGGCCGGATGGCCAGCAGGTCGTATAACTCGTCGCGCAGCGCGGGGTCACCCTCCATCCGGCCCAGCAGCTCGCCGACCCGCGGGGCGTTCTCGCTGTCGCACGAATTCCACCGCTGTTGGTAGTAATACTCGCCGTCCTCGGCCCGGTTGTAGGTCTCGTGGAAAGCGATATAACGGACGCCGCCGCCGGAGAACCCGTAACGCAGCCGGCCGCCGCACAGGGCGCGCTGGCCCAGCAGGGTTTCGACCAGCGTGGTCTTGCCGCTGCCGTTGGGGCCGACAATGGCGATATGCTCGTCAGCTCCGAGAGTGAAGTGCAACGGCTCGGCGAACCGACAGGCGGTTTCGCTCAGGATGCCCCCTTCGAGGGCGATGACAGGTTCCGGCATGGGTTTTGAGGTATGTGTAAACGGCCCAAAAATAGTCAAAACCAAATGTTATCCCTAAATTTGCGGGAAACGATTTTATTTATCCTATAAATTACTCATACCGTTATGTTCTCTTTTTTAGCCCAGTTAGTCACCGATCCGGTCGTTCGCGAAAAGGCCGACAGCTTGAAGACCACTTTTTCCGAAAAGCTGTCCAACCTCTCCCATATGTCGCTCGAAGACCTGGTCAGAACCGTGACCAACGGATTGGCCGGTATTGTCATGAAGATCTTTATCGCGCTGGTGATCTTCTGGATCGGTCGGTGGTTGATCCGCCGTATCATCAAGGTGATGAAAAGGATTATGGAGCGGCGTGAGGTAGACATTTCGCTGCGTGCGTTCCTGGTCAATCTGGTCAAAATCACGTTGACACTGTTCCTGATCATCGTGATTATCGGCATCCTGGGTATCGATACCACGTCGTTCATTGCCCTGTTCGCTTCGGCGGGTCTGGCGTTGGGGGTAGCCCTGAGCGGTACGCTCCAGAATTTCGCGGGCGGGGTGATGATCCTCCTGTTCCGGCCATTCCGCGTGGGCGACTACATCTCGGCGCAGGGCCAGAGCGGGACGGTGAAGGAGATCCAGTTGATCCACACGATACTCAACACGGTGGACAACCAGACGATCCTGCTGCCGAATGGGCCTGTCTCGACGGGGATCATCAACAACTATTCGCGCGAACCGCAGCGGCAGGTGGAATGGACGTTCGGGATCGCTTACGGAGACAGCTTCCAGACGGCTAAGGAGACGATTACGGAATTGCTCAAGAAAGACCCGCGCGTGGTCATAGACAAAGGGCTGACCATCCAGTTGAATTCGCTGGGCGACAGCTCGGTGAACATCCTGGTGCGGGCCTGGGCGAACGCTTCGGATTTCTGGGGCCTTTTCTGGGATATGAACGAACAGGTTTACAAGGTGTTCGCCGAGAAGGGACTGAATATCCCGTTCCCGCAGATGGACGTGCACCTCTACAAGGGAGACCAGGAATAACCCGGCATGTTATCGCGGCGGGGATTCGGTGAACCGAATCCCCGCCGCTTTTTTGTTGGAATTCTCTGCGGCAGCGGTCAGGCCGGATGAGAGTCGCTGTTTTCCCGCGGCAGCGGTGGCCTCGGGCGCTGCGACGGCCTTAAGGTCATGCAAACCCTAATAAGAGCCCCAACGGGGCCGGCGCGGGGGAGCGCGCCGAGGACAAATAAAGCAATAAAAAGGCCCTGTGGCGAACGGAGCGAGCTGCATAGGGCCGAGAGCGAATAGCTGAATGTCCGCGCCAGCGGCCAGGCCGCAGCCCCCGCTGATAGATTTTCCTTGTTTCGGCCCGGAGCCAGCGGGGCCTTAACGAGCATCGCGAGTGCAGGCCTACGCCGGGGGTGGCTACGGCCTGCGCGACCGACGGTCGCC
>CANQXP010000021.1 GCA_947627885.1 uncultured Rikenella sp. | reverse complement strand
CCGTAGAGATGCCCCTGATAGCGGCTGTGCCGGAAGTTGTCGTTGAAGCCGATGCCGCCGACGTTGTATTCCGCATAATGCGCGTGCAGGCCGAAGAAATGGCCGTTGAAACTTTCGCAGAGCCAGTAGCGCACTTCTGGCTGCACCAACCAGTGTTTCCACCGCGCATCGCCGAACTTCCACGGGTTGTAGTTTCCCGAAACGTCCAGCGTAACCCGCGGGCCGAGCGCCACCTCGGTGCCGAGGTTGATCGTGGCCGTGGCATCGTAGAGCACATTGCTCTTGATCGCCCATTTCTGGGCATGCGATAAGTTCACCGATGCCAGCAGCAATACCAGCATAAATCGAATTTTATTCATTTCAATACTTTTTAGTGTCCCACCGACAATACTGACATATATCCGCCTGCGACCGGTCACCACCGAAATGGCGAGGGCGTTGCATAAGATCGTAATCGCCTATAAGCAAATGATTTGCCAAACGTCCGGGAAACCGATCGCCAACCGGCAGCCGGCCGGGTCGGAAACCTGCGGTTCCGACCCGGCACAGCAACCGTTAAAATACTGTAAATGAAATTATTACAAAATACCTATGAGACATAGGTACAGGAGATAAAAAATGACAAAAAAGTTGTTATTTTTTTGTCATACACACCTGCCAGGCGTTTGCGCCGTCCGCTGTTTCCGGATCGGCCACCACTTTTAAAAACAGACTTTTACCCACCGGAATGGAAAGTGATCAGAAGGCAGGCACACCCCGAAAAATGGAACGACACCGCCCTTAGAATACTGTCATATTGATCCCCAGATGCTCTGCGGACAAGCCGAAAAACAGTACCCACAACGGAGAAAGGGAAAAACGGACGGTTATTTAGTAATTGAGCACCCGCCAGTTCGCCGGATAGAGATTGTTGTAACGGTTCCCGATCCGCTTGGCCCAGCCCAGCGCGATGCCCTGGCAGGAGACCAGGTTAAGCCCCTCGGCGAAAGAGTCCGCCGGCAACAATGCCGTCGAGGTTCCCTTGCGCAGGTACTCCATCGCCGCCCCGTCCGACACCTCCGCCACATTCACCGTCCCGCGCTCCAACCCGTGATACAAAGCGAGCGCATGCGCCGGTTTCAGCGCCCCGCGTATGAGTTCGCCCACCTGCACCCCGGAATAGAGCAGCCCGAATCTGCCCTGGAGCAATGCCCCCACCGTATCGTACAAAGCCTGCGAAAATCCATATGCCATCCCGTCGCCACCCGTGGCAAAACATTCCGGACCCGCCGCGCCATCGACCCACCGCCGAATCTCCGCGGCATCGTTTTTAGCCAGCAAAGGCAGCCCTTTATTGTTTTTAGCCCTTCCCGCCGGGGTTCCCACCGAAGAACCGTTCTTGCAGATCGCCGCCGCGAAAAAGCCCTCGCCCGGCACCAAATGCGGGAAAAAATGCCAGCCTGCCGCCCGGCCGCCGCCGTAGCCTGGCACGATCCCTTCCGGCAGCGCGCCGAAATCCAATATTTCACCGCCCAGCTCGTCCGCAATCCACAGCACGTTCTCCTCGTCCTCCGCCGCGTTGAAGGTACAGGTGCTGTAAATCATCACGCCGCCCGGCCTCAACGCATCCCATACGTCGCTCACGATCCGCCGCTGCCGCGCCGCACAGAGCAGCACGTTTTCCGGCGACCACTCCGCCCGCGCCCCGTGATCCTTGCGGAACATCCCTTCGCCCGAACAGGGGGCGTCCACCACCACGGCATCGAAAAATCCCGGCAGCCGCTCCCCGAAATCGGCCGGATCGTTCGACGTCACCGCGATATTGCCCGATCCCCACTTCTGCACATTCTCTGCCAGTATCTTCGCCCGCGGGCGGATCACCTCGTTGGCCACCACCACATCGCGCGTTCCGACGACCGACGCGATATGCGTCGTCTTCCCGCCCGGCGCCGCGCACAAGTCCAGCACCCGCAATTCCCCGCCCCCCAAATCGGGCAATATCCGCCGCAACAGCCACCCCGTGAACATCGACGCGGCCTCCTGCACGTAATACGCTCCGCCGTGGAACACAGGATCGGCGGTGAACACAGGACGTTCGGCCAGGTAAAAAGCCTCCCCCTCCTCCGCCCAAGCCACGGGGCCGGCAACGGCGGATTCGGGCAAAAGATAGGGCTTGTACGGGTTCAGGCGAACGCTGACCGGAGCCTGCCCATCAAGGGCCTCGGCCAAACCCGGCTGCGCGGCGGCCGTACCACCGAGAAACGCCGCCGGAAGCGGAACGCAAGCCTCCCTGTTATACGCAGCCGCCATGGATATGCTTTTCGATACGGGCAAGAATGGCCTCGCGGGACGCCGGGTCGGTCACGAAATCCTCCCGGTCCACATCGATCACGAGTTTCGGCCCGTCGTAAGTTCCGATCCACTCCTCGTACAGCCGGTTCAGCCCTTCGAGGTAGGTACCGTCGATCGACGACTCATAGGCCCGCCCCCGCCGCTGTATCTGGCTGACGAGGGTCGGCACCGATGCGCGCAGGTAAACCAGCAAAGCAGGCCGCAACAGGTTGTCTACGGTGAAATTATAGAGCTGCATATAGGTGGTGTAGTCCCGCGACGACAACAGTCCGGCGTGGTGCAGGTTCGTGGCAAACACCCGCGCATCCTCGTAGATCGTCCTGTCCACCACCACGTTCCGCCCCTCAGGCAAAGCCGCTATGCCGTCGATCTGCCGCTGCCGCTTGCCGAGGAAATAGACCTGCAGGTTGAACGCCCACCGCCGCATGTCTATAAAAGTCGCCGATGTACGGATTCTCCGACTCCTCGTACTGCGCCTCCCACCCCAGCCGCCCGCTGAGCAGTTCGGTCAGGTAGGTCTTCCCGCTCCCGATATTTCCGGTAATGGCTATATACATCCCTTGTCCCCGTATTTATTCGTCCGATTTATAAAACTTTGGAAGCCGTAACCGGCCACTGCCACTCGACCCCGAAGGTGCAGCCCGACACCCGCAGCGCCGGAGGCAGCTGGAACCGCTTGAAATCCCCCGACAGCAACAGCCGGCAGACCCGCTCCACCGTGGCCGCATCGTATCCCTCGGCGATCACCTCGGCCGACGACTTTCCGCCTTCGACCAACCGCACCAGGATCGCATCCAGCACCGGGTAATCCGGCAGCGAATCGCTGTCCTTCTGCCCCGGCCGCAACTCCGCCGACGGCGCTTTGGTCAGGATATGTTCCGGGATCGGCTCCGCCCTGCCCTCCGCCCGCGCCGCCGCATTGATATGACGCGAAAGGGCATAGACATCCTCCTTGTACAAATCCCCGATCACGCTCAGCGCCCCGCTCGTATCGCCGTACAGCGTCCCGTAGCCCACCGCCGCTTCGCTCTTGTTCGAAGTATTGAGCATCAGCGCCTTGTGACTGTTCGACAACGCCATGGTCATCATGCAGCGAATACGGGCCTGCATATTCTCCTCCGCCAGTGCGCGCGCCGCCGCGTCGTCCGCGCCGAGCAGCACCGGCTGCAAAGCCTCCAGCGCCGCCCCGAAGGTCTGCGCGATCGGCACCAGCCACGACTGCCCCTTCGGAATCCCCACCCGCCGGATCATCTCCTCGGCGTCGGCCACCGAATGGTCCGTGGAGTATTCCGACGGCAGCATCACCGTCCTGACATGCTCCGGCCCCAGCGCCTCCACCGCCAGGGCCAGCACCAGCGCCGAGTCGATCCCGCCCGACATCGCCACACAGGCGTCAGGGCATCCCGTCTTGGTGAAATAGTCCCGAATCCCCAGCACCAACGCCCGGCGCAGCTGCTCCAGACGATCCCCCCACTCAGCGCCTGACGCCATTTCCGCCACTTCCGTATCGACCACAACCATAGCTTCTTCAAACAACGGCAGGGCTGTCACCTTCCCCGACGGTTCAGCAACGCACGAGCCGCCGTAATAGATCGTCCCGGTCTGCGCCCCGACCTGGTTGACCCAGACCACCGGCTTACCCAGCGCCTTAGCCTCGCCCAGCAGTCGTTCACGGTTCTCCTCCGCAACGCCGTGCCGGAAAGGCTCCGCAGCGCAGACGATCTTCACATACCCGCATTCATTGTCCGACATCACCAGCCGCACACCCTTCTCCGCGGCGAACGCCTCCAACCCGGCCTTAGCCTCCGCCGCCTGCCGCCGGAACGCCGCCGAATCCGCCAAACCGAAAAGCGGCGACCCCGTCACCGCATCCCGGCCGAAGATCGCCCACTCCGCTCCCTGCTCCGCGGCCGCAGCCACGGCCTCTTTCATTTTCGCCACGTTGCCGGCCGTGTCGCCGACCTTGTAATCCTGCTGTACGAGCGCTACTTTCATAAGTCTGCCTCTATTTCGAAAAGTTTGTCCCAATTTTTCCCCGTCACGAATATCCGGCCCGTCGCCGGATCGCAGGCGATGCCGTTCAGCACATCGGTGCCCCGCCGGTGCGCGATACGGGTCTGGAGCGCCGCGCAGTCGATATAGTGCGTCACCTGTCCCGTCGCCGGGTCGATCACCGCGATCCGGTCGGTCAGGTACAGGTTGGCCCAGAGCTTGTCCCCGATCCACTCCAGCTCGTTAATCTCCGTCACAGCACCATTGTCGTCCCGCACCTGAAACCGCCGCCGCTGCGAAAAATCCGCCGGATCGAGCACCCGCACCCACGACGAGCCGTCGCTCATGTAGAGCGAATCCCCCGCCGCGTTCGGCGTCAGCCCCCACCCTTCGCCCGAATAGGCGAAAACGCCCACCTGCCGAAAGTCGTCCTTGCGGTAGACCAGGCAACGCTGTTCCTGCCACGTCAGCTGGTACAGCAGCGAATCCCCCACCAGGGCCAGCCCCTCGCCGAAATAACGCTCCGGCAGCGAGACCATCCGCTCCGCCTTGCCTGTAGCCAGATCGACTTTCCGCAAAGAGGACTCCCCGTACTCGCCCGTGCTCTCGTACAGCCCCCCGTCGGCCCACAGCAGGCCCTGCGTATAAGCCTTCGTATCGTGCGGATACTCCGCCACGATCCGGGGCACCACCGTTTTCGGCGCAGGCACCGACGAAACGGCCTCCGAAGAGGACGAAGCCGCTCCGCCGCGGGGAGCCGTCCCCCCGCACGCCGTAACGCCAGACAATATCAAAACCGCTGCCAACAATCGTTTCATATCACATCATTTTCCCGAACGTCTTCCGCCCGGACAGGTACCTCAACACGACGCTTCCCCGGTACATCACGTTTTTGGCAGGCCGGGCATACCCCTCTCTCTCCGAATCCCGCACCAGCCGCTTCCGCATCCGGAACCAGAAATCGCGGTGCCCCCGGACGACCGCCCCGGCGAACGACGCTTTGCGGGTGAGCAGATAGGCCGCCGCCTGCAAGCCGTCGGCCCAGAAACGGACGAAATAGACCCCCGCGAAAGCCCCGCGCGAAAGGTTCTTATAAAGCATCGCCAGGTTGTTCCTGAAGTTGAGATAGGTCTTGCGCGGCGACGTGGCCGGCAACGCCCCCCCGCCGACATGGTAGACTGTGCTGGCCGGGCAAACCGCCACCCGGTACCCCTCGCGGTGCAGCCGCCAGCAGAAGTCGATCTCCTCCATATGGGCGAAAAAGGCTTCGTCCAGCCCTCCCAGCCGCCGCCACAGGCCGGCCCGCACCAACATAGCCGCGCCGGTCGCCCAGAAAATATCCCGCACCGTGTCGTACTGCCCCTCGTCTTTCTCGACCGTCCCGAAAATGCGTCCCCGGCAAAAAGGGTACCCCAGCGCGTCGATAAAGCCGCCACAGGCCCCCGCATACTCGAAATATTCCGTCCGCCCATAAGAGCGCACCTTCGGCATCGCCGCCCCGACGGTATCGTCCTCGGACATAAGCGCCATTAAAGGAACGAGCCACCCCGGGGTCACCTCGACATCCGAGTTGAGCAGCAGGAAATAGTCGAATCCCGCCAGCGAATCGTGCGCCAACGCCCGGTTATACCCTCCGGTGAAGCCGTAGTTGCGATCCAACGCGATAACCGACACGCGCCCGTCCTCGCCGTAAGCATCCTCCAGCCACCGCACCGACCCGTCGGTCGAAGCGTTGTCGGCCACCACGACCCGCACTTCGCACCCCGCCGGGGCATGACCCCCGGTCGAACACTCCACCACTCCCGGCAGAAAACGCTGCAGGAACCCCTCGCCGTTCCAGTTCAGGATCACCACCGCCAGCCGCAAAACCTTACTCCTTCCCTGCTCCATAGATCCGGTCGCTTATCTTTTCGGCGTGCGGGTGGTGCGCCAGCCAATCGTCGATGTCGTGTTTCCAGCGCCGGTGCGACCACATCCACAGTTCCGGCCGCTGCCGGATCATCCGCTCCAGCCGCTCGGCGTACCGCCGCGTGATCTCGCCCTCCCGCACCGGCTCGTCGCCGTCATAGATCAGGTCGAACACCGCCTCGTAATAGCCCCGCCGCACTTTGCGCACGTCGAGGAACACCACCGGCATATGGAATTTGAGCGCCATCTTCTCGGTTCCGGTAAAGAACGGCGTCCACCGCCCCAGGAACATCGTCCAGTTCTGTATCTCCGGCCATCCGGGGGTCTGGTCGGCGATCAGGGCCAGCGTCACATGGCTTCCGGCCCGCCCCCGCCGCACCATCTCGCGCCCCACGTCGTGCATCGGTACCGGAAGCACTCCGAACCGGCTGCGTATCTTCCGGTAAAAGCGGTCGGCACCCTTGTCGCTCAGCGGCCGGTAGACCGCCAGCGTGCCGTCGTGCGTCCGGTAGAGGTCGAAATTGGTCGTGTACTCCCACGACCCGTAATGCGCCATGGCCGATATCCAGGAGCGGCCTCCCGTCCAGCGCACCAGGTCGTCCATATTGAGGTATTTCATCCGCCGGCGGATCTGCCGCTCGTTCACCGAAGCCAGCGAAAGGGTCTCGATAAAGACGTCCGCAAGATGCTTGTAGAACCGCCGGGCGATCTCGCTCCGCTCCCGGTCGCTCTTCTCCGGGAACGAATGGAGCAGGTTGGTGCGCACCACCTCGCGCCGGTAGCGCACCACGCTGTAGAGCACCCACCGGATCAGGTCGGAAAAGAGGAACTGCACTTTGTAAGGCAGCTTCCCGATGCACCACGCCACGGGATATATCAGGTAATAGCTCAGCATCGGCAGCCTTTAAACTCGTTGCCGGTCACCAACCGGAAGATCTCGTCCCAGATCCGGGGATTCGCCGTCACGATACTCCGTCCGTAGGTATAGTCGTCGCCGCCGCAGAAGTCGGCCACCCGGCCGCCGGCCTGCCGCACGATGAACGCTCCGGCGGCCACGTCCCACGGCGACAGGTTGATGTGGTAAAAGGCGTCCGCCCGTCCGCACGCCACATAGACCAGGTCGGTCGCCGCCGACCCCAACCGCCGCGCGCCGTGGCTGTGTCGGTTGAAGTAGGCGAAGCTGTTCTCGAAATGGCGCACGACCTCCGGGTCGAGTCCGTAGGCCAACCCGGTCAGTACCAGCGCATCGTCCACTTTCGCGACATCGGATACCCGGATCGCCTCACCGTTAAGATAGGCCGCATCCGCTCCTTTCCACGTATAAAAGCACTCCCGCAATGTCACTTCATAGACCACGCCGACGACCGCCTCTTTAGCCTGCGTATCCCACAAGGCGATGCTGACGGCGTAGGGCGGCAGGCCGTGCACGAAGTTGGTGGTACCGTCCAACGGGTCGACGATCCACTGGTATGGGGCGCTCTCGTCCTCGCGTCCCGACCCCTCCTCGGCGATAAACCCGGCTTCGGGCAACAATTTTTCCAGGGCGGCGATAATCATCTTTTCGGCCCCTTTATCGACATAGGAGACGAAGTTAAACGCCCCCTTTTCCTCGACTTTGTCGGCCGTGAAGCGTTTCCGCTCAGCGGTTATGTATTCGGCGGCCTCGCCGGCTACCTGCCGGACGCGGCCGCACAAGGTTTCCCAATCCGGCTGTATCATATAGTTTCTGTTATTAATCGATCTTTATGCAGACCGTAAAGCAAAGATAGCAATTCCGCCACAGGATAAGCCCGCCGGCAGTCCGTTTTTTAGGGTAAGGGACAAAAAAACGGGTCTTGCGCATAAATGCGCAAGACCCGCAGCGGGTGTAGGTTCCGCCCCGAAGAATGGAACCGGACTATTTCTGACGATAAATCTTGGTGTAGCCGTAGATCGCCTCGTCCCCAAGTTCCTCTTCGATGCGGAGGAGCTGGTTGTATTTGGCCATACGGTCGGAACGGCTCATCGAACCGGTCTTGATCTGGCCCGAATTGGTCGCCACGGCGATATCCGCGATGGTAGCGTCCTCGGTTTCGCCCGAACGGTGCGAGGTCACGCTGGTATAACCTGCGCGGTGCGCCATCTCGATAGCGTCCAGGGTCTCGGTCAGCGAACCGATCTGGTTCACTTTGATCAGGATCGAGTTGCCGCAACCCATTTCGATCCCTTTTTTCAGGAATTCGACGTTGGTCACGAACAGGTCGTCCCCTACCAGCTGGCACTTGTCGCCGATAGCGGCGGTCAGTTTCTGCCAGCCTTCCCAGTCGTTTTCGCTCATGCCGTCCTCGATCGAGTCGATCGGGTATTTGGCCACGAGGCCTTTCAGGTATTCCACCTGCTGGTCGGAGTTCAGTTTGGCACCTTTGTCGCCTTCAAACTTGGTGTAGTCGTAAATGCCGTCTTTGTAAAACTCGGAAGAAGCGCAGTCCATGCCGATCGACACGTCGCCGCCTTCGCATTTGCGACCCGGTTTGTAGCCTGCTTTCTTGATGGCTTCGATGATCGACTCGATAGCGTCCTCAGTCCCTTTCAGGGTCGGAGCGAAACCGCCTTCATCGCCCACAGCGGTCGACAGGCCACGATCGTGCAATACCTTCTTCAAGGCGTGGAACACTTCGGCACCCATACGCAGCCCTTCGCTGAACGACGGTGCACCTACCGGACGGATCATGAACTCCTGGAATGCGATCGGCGCGTCGGAGTGCGAACCGCCGTTGATGATGTTCATCATCGGAACCGGCAGGGTCTTGGCGTTCGAACCGCCGATGTAGCGGTAAAGCGGCATGCCCATGTAGTTAGCGGCTGCCTTGGCGCAAGCCAGCGATACACCCAGAATGGCATTAGCCCCCAGGTTCGATTTGGTCGGGGTGCCGTCCAGCGCGATCATGGTCTTGTCGATCCCTACCTGGTCGGTAACCATCATGCCTACGATCTCTTTGGCGATCACTTCGTTGACGTTCTGCACGGCTTTGAGCACGCCTTTGCCCAGGTAACGGCCTTTGTCGCCGTCACGCAGTTCGAGCGCTTCGTTTTCGCCGGTCGACGCCCCGCTCGGCACGGCTGCACGGCCGAAAGCGCCGCTGGCGGTCAGTACTTCAACTTCTACGGTCGGATTGCCGCGCGAATCGAGGATCTCGCGTGCATGTACGCTGATGATTTGTCCCATTTTCTTTTGATTATTAAGTAATTGTAATGTTCGAGTATCGCCTCACAAAAAGAGGGGCTTCGCCTTCGTTGCCGTCGGCGAATTCCCCTCAAAAATAGTGCTTTGTTTTCGACTACGCAAATTTTTCGATTTGGCGCGGCGCACAGCGCACGCTATGCCAACCGGAAAATTTACTCGGCCTTTGCTTCCGCAGCTTCAGCCGCAGGAGCTTCGGCAGCCTCGGCAACCGGAGCGGCCGTTTCCTCGGCAGCAGCCGGAGCAGCGGTAGCTTTCTTAGCGCCCCCGGCACGGCGGGTACGACCCTTAGCCGCAGCCCCCGCTTTCTTAGCGGTCCCTGCGTTCTGGGTGTAGTCCGTGTCGAAGTCCACCAGCTCGATGAAGCAGGTTTCTGCCCCGTCGCCCTGACGGAAGCCGGTTTTCAGGATACGGGTGTACCCCCCCGGACGCTCAGCGATCTTCGGAGCCACTTCGCGGAACAGTTCAACAACGGCCTCCTTGTTTTTGAGGTACGCGAATACCATACGGCGCGAATGCGTGGAATCATCCTTCGACTTAGTAATGATCGGTTCCACGAAAGTACGGAGCGCCTTGGCTTTGGCCAAGGTGGTATTGATGCGTTTGTGCAGGATCAACGATACAGCCATATTGGACATCAAGGCTTTCCGGTGGGATGCCTGACGACCGAGGTGGTTGATGGTTTTGTTATGTCTCATGGTTGTGTTTAGTCTTTGTCAAGTTTGTACTTAGCCACGTCCATCCCGAAGTGGAGGTTCAGGCTTTCGAGCAGTTCGTCCAGTTCGGAGAGCGATTTCTTGCCGAAATTGCGGAATTTCAGCAGGTCGCTGCGCTGGAACCGCACGAGTTCCCCCAGGGTTTCCACCTCGGCTGCCTTAAGGCAGTTCAGCGCCCTTACCGACAAGTCCTGCTCCGTAAGCTTGGTCTTGAGCAGTTGCCGCATGTGGAGGATATCCTCGTCGAACTCCTCGGTAGCGGCCTTCTCCTCGGTATCCAGCGTGATCTTCTCATCCGAGAAAAGCATAAAGTGGAATATCAGGATCTTGGCCGCCTCTTTCAAGGCGTCCTTCGGATGGATAGACCCGTCGGTGGTGATTTCGATGGTCAGCTTTTCGTAGTCGGTCTTCTGCTCCACGCGGTAGTTTTCGACCGAGTACTTAACATTCTTGATGGGTGTGTGAATCGAGTCAATCGGGAGCAGCCCGAACGGAGCATCGGCCGGACGGTTCTCTTCGGCGGGCACGTAACCACGCCCTTTGCCGATGGTGAGTTCCATCTGGAATTTCACGTCGGGTTCGAGGCGGCAGATCAGCAGGTCGGGATTGAGGACTTTGAAACCGGTCATGAAGTTGGAGAGATACCCTGCGGTAAGCTCGGTAACCCCGGTCACGTTCACCGTAACCTTTTCCGATTCCACGTTCTCGACGGTCCGTACCAGACGCACCTGTTTCAGGTTCAGAATGATTTCTATCATCTCTTCCATCACTCCGGGGATGGAAGCAAACTCGTGGTCTACGCCCTGAATATGTACAGTGGTAAAGGCGTAACCCTCGAGTGACGACAGCAGTATTCGGCGGAGTGCATTACCCACGGTGATGCCGAACCCAGGCTCCAACGGACGGAATTCGAACCGTCCGAAAGATGCCGTGGAGTCGAGCATGATCACCTTATCGGGCTTCTGGAATGCTAATATTGCCATAGTGTTTTGTGCTCCTCGATTAATGACTATTTAGAATAGAGTTCGACGATCAGTTGTTCGTTGATATTTTCGGGAATTTCCGCCCGTTCGGGTTTTTGCATAAATTTCCCCGACATCGACGAGGCATCCCATTCGATCCACGAGAACCGGCTGCGCTGGGTCGAACCCAAGGCGTTCTGGATCACTTCCAGGGCTTTGGATTTCTCGCGCACGGCGACGATCTGCCCCGGTTTCAAGGAGTACGACGGGATGTTCACAACCTCCCCGTCCACGGTGATGTGGCGGTGCGAAACGAGCTGCCGCGCCGCTGCGCGCGTGGGTGCGATGCCCATCCGGTAAACGACGTTGTCCAGACGCGATTCCAACAGTTGCAGAAGCACCTCGCCGGTCACGCCCCCTGCGCGTTCCGCAGCCTCGAAGGTGCGGCGGAACTGCTTTTCGAGCATCCCGTAAAGCGCTTTGACTTTCTGTTTCTCTTTCAGCTGGACGCCGTATTCCGATACTTTCTTGCGACGGCGGTTCAGCCCATGCTGTCCCGGAGGATAGTTCTTCTTTTCGAATGAAGAGTCCGAGCCGAAGATCGGTTCGCCGAATTTACGGGCGATTTTGGTTCTTGGTCCTGTATAACGTGCCATTTTATCTTTTTACTTTTTTGTCTTTTTTGAAAGGTATGGTAAAATTATCCGCAATTGAGTTCTGACTTAGGCGGCAGCATAGGCTGTGCCCAGCCAGAAGGCTCAGACACGACGACGTGCCGGCGGACGGCAACCGTTATGGGGCAGCGGGGTCACGTCGATGATCTCGACCACTTCGATCCCGGCGCCGTTGATGGTCCGGATAGCCGATTCGCGGCCCGAACCCGGCCCTTTGACATACACTTTCACTTTGCGCAGCCCCAGGTCATAAGCAACCTTTGCGCAATCCTGCGCTGCGGTCTGCGCCGCATACGGGGTGTTTTTCTTGGAACCCCGGAAGCCCATCTTACCGGCCGAGCTCCAGCTGATGACCTGGCCTTCGCCGTTGGTCAGGGTGATGATTACGTTATTGAACGTCGAGTGAACGTGGGCCTGACCCAGTGCGTCAACCTTAACGACTTTCTTTTTTACTGATCCTGTTTTCTTTGCCATAATTTTATGCCTAATTGGAGTTAGGATAAACGGTTAACTACTTGGTTGCCTTTTTCTTGTTCGCAACGGTTTTCTTGCGTCCCTTGCGGGTGCGGGCATTGTTCTTGGTGCTCTGTCCGCGCACGGGCAGGCCCAGACGATGCCGGATGCCGCGGTAGCAACCGATGTCCATCAGGCGTTTGATGTTGAGCTGGATGCTCGAACGCAGTTCGCCTTCCACGCGCATCCCTTCGCTGGCGATGACGTTACGGATGGCGCCGATCTGTTCGTCGGTCCAGTCCTTCACTTTGGTATCCTGGTCGATACCCGCCTTCTCAAGGATGACGGCGGCGGTGCTGCGACCGATGCCGTAGATATAGGTGAGGCCGATTACGCCCCGTTTGTTCTTAGGTAAGTCGACTCCGACAATACGTGCCATAAGTTCTGTTCTTTTTCTTTGAAATTCTTAAAACTCAGTTCAGACTTGCATTCCCCGACATGCGCAGGCATATCCGGAAAGTGCAAAATCAACCCTGACGCATTTTGAGCTTCGGGTTCTTTTTGCAGATCACATAGACGCGGCCTTTGCGGCGCACGATCTTGCAGTCTTCGCTGCGTTTTTTGATGGATGCTCTGACTTTCATCGTTTTGAGTTGTTTTGTTCGACGGCTCCGGCATATGCCGGGCCTGCAAAATTACTTGTACCGGAACGAAATCCTCCCTTTCGACAGGTCGTAGGGCGACATTTCGACCTTTACTTTGTCCCCGGGCAGAATCTTGATGTAATGCATCCTCATCTTTCCGGAGATGTGGGCGGTAATTATGTGGCCGTTATCCAGCTCCACGCGGAACATGGCGTTGGATAAGGCTTCGATAATGGTTCCGTCCTTTTCGATTGCAGCTTGTTTAGCCATTCAGTGTTGGTTTTTTAAGCATTGCGGCGGCCTTCCTCCCGGCTTGCCGTGACGCCGTAGCGCCCCGTCAGTCGATCGGAAGTCCTTTTTCGATATACTCAAACGTCGTGAGGACATCCGGTCCGTCATCCGTTATCGCCACGGCGAATTCGAAATGAGCGGAGGGCTTGCGGTCGGCGGTTCTGACAGTCCAACCGTCTTTTTCAAAGATCACGTTGCGGGTGCCGAGGTTGATCATGGGCTCTATGCAGAGCACCATGCCGGCCTTCAGTTGAGGACCGCTGCCGCGCTTCCCGTAGTTCGGGACTTGCGGCTCCTCGTGCAGGTTGCGTCCCAGCCCGTGGCCGACCATTTCGCGGACGACGGTCATGCCGTGGCTTTGGGCATACTCCTGTACGGCGTGGGAGATATCGCCAATCCTATTTCCCACTTTTGCCTGCGCTACACCTCTATAAAGGGCCTCCTTGGTGACGTCCAGCAGCTCCCGAGTACGCGGGGCCACCTCTCCTACAGCGAATGTGTAGGCGGAATCGCCATGAAAACCGTTCATAAATGCGCCGCAGTCGACCGACAGTACGTCGCCTTCCTGCAATGCGTAACCCGACGGGATCCCGTGCACGACCTGCTCGTTGACCGACATGCAGAGCGTCGCCGGAAATCCCCCGTAACCTTTGAAGTTCGGCACTGCGCCGTTCGAGCGGATGAAGTCTTCAGCCAACGCGTCCAGCTCTTGGGTGGTAACACCCGGACGGATGTTTCGCCCGACAAGGGCCAGCGTGCGGCTGACGAGTTGGTTGCTCTGGCGGAGCAGTTCGATCTCCTCTTTGGTTTTCAGGTATATCATTGGTATATATAAAAGAACCTTTTTCTCTGGATATGGTTCATCGTGCGGGGCATGGCCACCCTATCACCGGGGAAAGTGAACGGCACACCGCCGCCCACTTCTCAGGCGGGGCGAAACCGCCCGCGCCCCCGGAAATATGGGATTAGTTCATGCGCCCTTTCATGCGTCCGCTTTTCATCAGGCCGTCGTAGTGACGCAACAACAGGTGAGACTCGATCTGCTGCAAGGTATCGAGCACCACCCCTACCAGGATCAACAGCGAGGTTCCCCCGTAGAACAGGGCGAACTGACCGTCGACGCCGATCATGCGGGCGAACACCGGCAGGATCGCGACGATCGCCAGGCAGATCGAGCCCGGCAGCGTGATCCTCGTCATGATGGTGTCCAGGTAATTGGCGGTCTGCTTGCCCGGTTTGATCCCCGGAATAAAACCGCCGTTGCGCTTCATGTCGTCCGCCATCTGGTTGGTGTTGATGGTGATCGCCGTGTAGAAATAAGTGAACGCCATCACCAGCAGCCCGAACACGAGGTTATACCAGAAACCGTAGATGTTTCCGAAAATAGCCCCCAGTCCCTGCGTGGCTTCGAACTTGGTAAAGATCAGCGGCAGCATCATGATCGCCTGGGCGAAGATGATCGGCATTACCCCTGCGGCGTTGATCTTCAGCGGAATATACTGGCGTACGCCGCCGTACTGTTTGTTCCCCACGATGCGCTTGGCATACTGCACGGGAATTTTCCGCACGGCCTGCACCAGCGCGATGGTCCCGGCGAAAACCAGGAACAGGAGCACCAGCTCGACGATCAGCATCACGAATCCACCGCCTGCGGTCGTGAACCGGGCATTGAGCTCGGCCAGGAACGCGTGCGGCAGCCGCGCGATGATCCCGATCATAATGATCAGCGATACCCCGTTGCCGATCCCTTTGTCGGTGATCTTTTCTCCGAGCCACATCACGAACATGGTCCCGGCGATCAGCACCATGGTGGCGCTGAAGGTGAACAGGAACGAGTTCCCCAGCACGAACGCCGACTGCGGCAGCTGGTAGTTGAGGTTGGCCAGGTAAGCCGGGGCCTGCAACAACAGGATCCCGATGGTCAGGTACCTCGTCCACTGGTTGATCTTGCGCCGGCCGCTTTCACCTTCCTTCTGGAGTTTCTGGAAGTAGGGAATGGCAATCCCTAACAGCTGGATCACGATCGAAGCCGAGATGTACGGCATAATCCCCAAGGCAAAGATAGATGCATTGGAGAATGCTCCCCCGGAGAAGATGTCGAGCAGTCCCAGGATCCCGTCCGCGGTCTGTTTCTGGAGGCCGGAGCCGGTGAGCGCTTCGGGGTTGAGCCCCGGAAGCACCACGAAACTCCCCAGCCGGTAGATCAGAAGCAGCCCCAAGGTGTAGAGGATGCGGTTGCGCAGCTCCTCGATCTTGAAGATGTTCCGAATGGTGTCAATTAATTTTTTCATGAGCCAAAAAAGTAGGCAGTAGGGTTACTTTGGGTTAGAGTTTGGTCGCGGTGCCGCCCTGGGCCTCGATAGCGGCCTGCGCCGATTTCGAGAAGGCGTGCGCCGTAACGTCCACTTTCTTGGTCAACGCCCCGGTTCCGAGGACTTTCACCACGTCGTTCTTGGCTATCAGCCCGGCGGCGTACAGTTCGGCCGGCCCGATCGCGGTAGTTCCGGTCTTGGCAGCCAGCGTTTCAAGCGCGCCGAGGTTGACGGTCTTGAACACCACTTTGTTGATGTTGGTGAAGCCGAACTTCGGCAGACGGCGCTGCAACGGCATCTGGCCGCCCTGGAAACCGCGTTTGCTCTTGTAGCCCGAACGCGACTGGGCCCCTTTATGTCCGCGCGTGGAGGTTCCGCCGTAACCCGACCCCTGTCCGCGGCCGATGCGTTTCTCGCTGTGGGTAGAACCCTGTGCGGGTTTGATATTACTGAGGTTCATAATACTTCGCTCTGTTTAAAAGAATCTATTTAACTTCTTCAACGTTGACGAGATGTTTCACTTTCTCGACCATGCCCATGATCTCAGGACATTTGTTGTGTTCCACGCTCTGGCGGATCTTGCGCAGTCCGAGAGCGTCCAAATTGGCGCGCTGCTGCTTGGAAGCACCGATGCGGCTTTTGGTCTGGGTGATTTTAACTATTGCCATTTCGCTGTATAGTTATGCTGTGTGATGTGGATAAAATACTCCTTACGAAAGGGGGTAAATTAACCGTTAAATACTTTGGTGAGTGAAATGCCGCGGGTCTCGGCGATGGTCACCGGGTCGCGCAGCTCGGCCAGCGCAGCCACCGTGGCTTTCACCAGGTTGTGCGGGTTCGACGAGCCTTTGCTCTTGGCCAGCACGTTCTTGACCCCGACGCTCTCCAGCACGGCGCGCATGGCACCCCCAGCGATCACCCCGGTACCGGGAGACGCCGGACGCAGCAACACCCGCGAGCCGCTGAACTTGGCGATCTGTTCGTGCGGGATGGTCCCTTTCAGAACCGGAACTTTGATCAGGTTCTTCTTGGCATCTTCGACGCCTTTGGCGATAGCGGCGGTCACTTCGGAAGCCTTACCGAGGCCGTAGCCCACGATCCCGTTTTCATTCCCCACCACTACGATAGCGGAGAAGGTGAAGGTCCGCCCCCCTTTGGTAACTTTCGTTACACGCTGTATGCTTACCAGGCGGTCTTTGAGCTCGATGTCGCTGGTGCGTACTTTCTTTATGTTGTTCGTTGACATAGTGTTTCGTTGGTCTTAATTAGAATTTAAGCCCGCCTTCGCGTGCGGCATCGGCCAGTTGTTTCACGCGGCCGTGGTACAGGTACCCGTTGCGGTCGAAGGCTACGCCGGAGACGCCGGCCGCCATGGCTTTCGCAGCCACGGCTTTCCCGACCAGCGCTGCGACTTCGGTCTTGGTCTTGCCTTTGGCCGCTTCGGCCACTTCCTTGTCCAAAGAAGAAGCCGCCGCCAGGGTCTTACCGGCCCGGTCGTCGATCACCTGGGCGTAAATCTGCTTGTTGCTGCGGAAAACCGTCAGGCGCGGCGTTTCGGCCGTCCCGTTAACGATCTTGCGAATGCGCATCTTGATGCGTGCGCGTCTTGCTATTTTAGTAAGTGCCATTGTCTTCTTAACTGTTATTTGGAGTTAGCTGACTTCCCTGCTTTGCGGCGCAGCTGCTCGCCTACGAACTTGATACCTTTACCCTTGTAGGGTTCCGGTTTGCGCAGCGAGCGGATCTTGGCAGCCACCTGTCCGATGAGCTGTTTGTCGGCGCTCTTCAGGGTCAGGATAGGGTTCCCTTTCTTTTCGGCGAAAGCCTCGGCTTTCACCTCCGCCGGCAGCATAATATGAATATCGTGCGAATACCCCAGGCTCAGTTCGAGGATCTGGCCTTTGACTTCGGCTTTGAAACCGACGCCGATCAGCTCCTGTTTGGTCTCGTATCCGGTCGATACGCCATGCACCATATTGGCGATCAGCGCACGATAAAGTCCGTGCATAGACCGGTGCCTCGGCTGATCCGTAGGCCGTGTTACATGGATCTCTTCTCCCTCGACCTTCACGGTGATGTCCGGATCGACTTTCTGGGAAAGCTGTCCGAGAGGGCCTTTCACGCTTACCACATTGTCGGCGCCAACGGTAACGGTAACGCCTTTAGGCAGGTTTACAGGTAATTTTCCGATTCTTGACATTGTATTGTCTGGTTTGTTTGATTAATATACGTAACACAGCACTTCGCCGCCCACTTTGTCCTGGCGGGCCTGCTTGTCTGTCATCACCCCTTTGGAGGTCGAAACGATGGCGATGCCCAGGCCGTTCATCACGCGCGGCATGTCGGCGGCGCTGGCGTACTGCCGCAGGCCCGGACGGCTCACGCGCGTGAGGGCTTTGATCGCCGGAGTTTTGGTCTCCGGGTGGTACTTCAAGGCGATCTTGATGGTCGAGAAGCCTTTTTCGTTGGTTCCGAATTTGTAAGCGAGGATGTAGCCCTGTTCGTGCAGGATGCGTACGATCTCTTGCTTGATTTTCGAGCCGGGAGCTTCAACCACTTTGTGGTTGGCTTTCACCGCGTTTCTGATACGTGTCAGAAGATCTGCTATCGGATCTGTCATGGTTAAAATTGATTGTGTTGTTAGCTGTTTTTCAATGCGTTGCACTCGCCGAACCGATGTAAAGGGTTCGCACAAGCGCCCACAAAGAGTGGCAAAGTTACAAACTATTCATTAATAATCAAATTATTAGCAGGGTTTTTATCGCTTTTTCCCCGGACTTCCGAGCGGGGCCGGGGGCTGCGCAGAAAAAAGGGAACCCCGTAATCCGGGGTTCCCTTTATCCTGTCCGTCCGCCTGCGGCGGCCGGCGGTGAGCGGTACGAAACCTACCAGCTCGCTTTCTTCACACCCGGCAGCAGGCCTGCGGATGCCATTTCGCGGAACTGGATGCGGCTGATGCCGAACTGGCGCATATAGCCTTTCGGACGGCCGGTCAGCTGGCAACGGTTATGCAGGCGGATCGGGTTCGAGTTCTTCGGCAGTTTGGCCAGACCCGCATAATCCCCGGCTTCTTTCAAAGCCTTGCGTTTCGCTGCATATCGCGCCACGAGCTTCGCCCGTTTCACTTCACGGGCTTTCATCGATTCTTTTGCCATGGCTTAGTTCTTTTTAGCGTTTTTAAAAGGAAGGCCGAACTGTTTGAGCAGCGCATAAGCCTCCGTGTCGTTCCCCGCAGTGGTTACGAACGTAATTTCCACCCCGAAAATTTTGGTGATCTTGTCGATGTCGATCTCCGGGAAGATGATATGCTCCTGCACCCCCAGGGTGTAGTTGCCCTGCCCGTCGAACTTGTCGTTGATCCCCTTGAAGTCGCGGATACGCGGCAGCGATACGGCGATCAGACGTTCCAGAAACTCGTACATCCGTTCGCGGCGCAAGGTTACGCGCACCCCGATCGGCATCTGCTTGCGCAGTTTGAAGTTCGAGATGTCTTTCTTGGAACGGGTCTGCACGGCGTGCTGTCCTGCAATGGTAGAAAGCTCGCTCTGGGCCACTTCCACCAGTTTTTTGTCGGCAACGGCGGCGCCGATACCCTGGTTGATGACGATCTTTTCGAGCTTCGGCACCTGCATGATGCTCTTGTAGCCGAACTCTTTCATCAAAGCGGGAGCGATCTCCTCTTTGTATTTGGTCTTGAGTGAAGGTACGTATGCCATTATTTGATCTCCTCCCCTGATTTGACGGCCACGCGGACCAGTTTGCCTTGTTCGTTCTTCTTGCGGCCCACACGGGTAGCTTTCCCCGACTTGGGATCGAGCGGCTGCAGGTTGCTGATGTGGATCGGAGCCTCCTGCTTCACGATCCCGCCCTGGGGATTGGCTGCGTTGGGTTTGGTGTGTTTGCTCACCATATTGACCCCTTCGACGATGGCGCGCTGCTTTTCGACAAGCACCTCGAGCACTTTGCCCTGCTGGCCCTTGTTGTCGCCTGCATTGACGTACACCGTGTCCCCTTTTTTAATATGTAATTTGGTCGACATTTCTGTGTGTTTGTTAAAGGTTTACAGCACTTCCGGTGCCAACGAAATGATTTTCATGTTGGCATCCCTCAGCTCCCTGGCCACCGGGCCGAAGATGCGCGTACCGCGCATTTCGCCTGCGTTGTTGAGCAGCACCACGGCGTTGTCGTCGAAGCGGATGTAAGAGCCGTCTTGGCGGCGGATCTCTTTTTTGGTCCGCACCACGATCGCTTTCGATACCGCGCCTTTCTTGATGTCGCCCGACGGGGTCGCGCTCTTCACGCTCACGACGATCTTGTCGCCGATCGAAGCGTAGCGGCGGCCGGTACCGCCAAGTACACGGATACAGAGAACTTCCTTGGCTCCGCTGTTATCGGCTACGGAGAGCCGGCTTTCTTGTTGTATCATGGTTACTTAGCTCTTTCAATGATTTCTACTAATCTCCACCGTTTGCTTTTGCTCAGCGGGCGGGTCTCCATAATACGAACGGTATCGCCTTCGCCGCAGTCGTTGGTCTCGTCGTGGGCCACGAATTTGGTGGTTTTGTTAACGAACTTGCCGTATATCGGGTGTTTCACTTTGCGTTTGACAGCAACGACGATCGATTTGTCCATCTTGTTGCTGACGACCACCCCGGTTCTCTCTTTTCTAAGGTTTCTTTCTTCCATGGCCTCTACTTGTTAATAGTGGTGGTTTGTTTTTCGCGCAGGATGGTCAGCATACGAGCGATGTCACGGCGCATATTTTTGATAACGGTCGAATTCTCTGCCGGAGAAACCGCATGGTTCAGCTTTGCCTTGAGCAGGTTGGCCTTTTCGGTATCCACACGTTCGATGATTTCGCCTGCAGTCAGTTCACGTATTTCAGATGTTTTCATGTCTTCGTGTTAGATTGAGGTTTCGGTATAATCGCGGCGGATAATGAACTTGGTGGTGATCGGCAGCTTCTGGGCGCCGAGGCGCAGCGCTTCCTGCGCTACTTCCAACGGCACGCCTTCCGCTTCGAACAGGATGCGGCCCGGGGTCACCGGAGCCACGAACCCTTCGGGCGAACCTTTACCTTTACCCATACGCACTTCGGCCGGCTTCTTGGTGATAGGCTTGTCCGGGAAGATCCGGATCCAAACCTGGCCTTCACGCTTCATCTGGCGCACGATAGCCTGGCGGGCGGCTTCGATCTGGCGTCCGGTGATCCACGCCGATTCCAGCGCTTTGATCCCGAACGAACCAAATGACAGTTCAGCTCCTCTCTGTGCCAGACCTTTCATGCGGCCTTTCTGCATTCTGCGAAATTTCGTCTTTTTTGGTTGTAACATGGTTAGTTCCTTTTAAGTCTGACGACAGATTACTGATTATTACTGTTGCGGTCGCCACCCCGGCGATCATTGTTACGACGGTCGTTGCCCCCGCGGCGGTCACCGCCACGGCCGCGGCCGCCCCCGCGACGATCGTCACGGCCGCCGCGCTCGCCGCCGCGGCCCGGAGTCCCGGCAGCCGAAGCGTTCATGCCTACGATGGGCGAAAGGTCGCGTTTGGTGTAAACCTCACCGTTGCAGATCCATACCTTGACCCCCAACAGCCCTACCTTGGTCAATGCCTCGGCCAGGTTGTAGTCGATGTCGGCACGGAAAGTGTGCAGCGGAATCCGTCCTTCCTTATAAGACTCGGAACGGGCCATTTCGGCACCCCCCACACGCCCGGATATCTGGATCTTGATCCCTTCGGCGCCCATGCGCATGGTCGATGCGATGGTGGTCTTGATAGCCCGGCGGTAAGAGATGCGCCCTTCCACCTGGCGTGCGATATTATTGGAAACGATCACCGCGTCCAGCTCCGGACGTTTCACTTCGAAGATGTTGATCTGGACATCCTTGCCGGTGAGCTTGCGCAGTTCTTCTTTCAGTTTGTCGACTTCCGAGCCGCCTTTGCCGATGATGATCCCCGGACGCGAGGTGCTGATGGTAACGGTCACCAGCTTCAGCGTGCGTTCGATCACGATCTTCGAGATGCTGGCTTTGGCCAGACGGGCCCCAAGGTATTTGCGGATTTTGGAGTCTTCGACGAGTTTGGCCGGGAATTCCTTGCCGCCATACCATGACGAGTCCCAGCCGCGGATAATGCCCAGTCGATTGGCAATCGGATTTACTTTCTGTCCCATCTTAGTTCGCGGCGTTTTCAGGTTTCACATCGGCGGCTTTCTTGGCGGCCGTTTTCTTGGTTGCAGTCGCTTTGGCCTCTTTCGCCGGAGCTTCCGCTGCGACAGCGGCCGGAGCGGCCTGCGCCATGCGGTCCACAATGACGGTCACATGGTTGGAGCGTTTGCGAATGCGGTGTGCGCGACCCCGCGACGCCGGCTGGATACGTTTGAGCTGGCGGCCGCCGTCCACGAAGATGGTTTTTACGCAAAGCGGGGTCTCTTCCAGGGAGACGCCCTGGTTTTTGGCTTCCCAGTTGGCGATAGCCGAACGGAGAAGCTTTTCGAGGCGTACCGACGCCTCTTTTTTGCTGTAACGCAGCATACCGAGGGCCTTGTTAATCTCGACGCCACGGATCATATCTGCGACAAGTCTCATTTTTCTGGGAGACGTCGGGCATTCGCGCAGCGACGCAACGGCGGTCACGCGCTTCTCTGCCTTGAGCTTTTCAGCTCTTAATCTTTTTCTTGCACCCATTAGTTATAATGAATTACTTTTTTTAACACTATTTTTTCTTGTTGCCCCCGTGACCGCGGAAGCTGCGGGTGGGCGCGAATTCGCCCAGCTTGTGGCCCACCATGTTTTCGGTGACATAGACCGGGATGAATTTGTTCCCGTTATGTACCGCCAGGGTGTGCCCCACGAAGTCCGGCGAGATCATGCTTGCCCGTGACCAGGTCTTGATAACCGATTTCTTGCCACTGTCATTCATGGCGAGAATCTTACCTTCGAGTTTCGGCTCGATATAGGGTCCTTTTTTAAGTGAACGGCTCATTTACGCTGATTTTAGATTATTTATTCCTACGTGAAACGATGAACTTGGAGGTCGTTTTCTTCGGGTTGCGGGTTTTGTAGCCCTTGGCCAGCACGCCCGTACGCGAGCGCGGGTGACCCCCTGAAGCACGGCCTTCACCACCGCCCATCGGGTGGTCTACCGGGTTCATCACGACACCGCGGTTGCGCGGACGACGGCCGAGCCAGCGTTTGCGCCCTGCTTTACCGCTCTGCTCGAGGCTGTGGTCCGGGTTCGACACCGTCCCGACAGTCGCGCGGCAGGCGGTCAGCACCATCCGGGTTTCGCCTGAAGGAAGTTTAATAATGGCGTACTTGCCTTCGCGGGCAAGCAGCTGAGCGTAAGTCCCGGCCGAACGTGCCATGACGGCGCCCCGGCCCGGGGTGAGTTCGATGCAGTGCACAACGGTACCAAGAGGAATTTCCGAAAGGAATAGTGTGTTGCCCACTTCGGGTGCTACGCCCGCGCCGCTGGCGATGGTCTGCCCCACCGTCAGCCCCACCGGGGCCACGATGTAGCGTTTCTCACCGTCGGCGTAAACCACCAGCGCGATGCGCGCGCTGCGGTTCGGGTCGTATTCGATGGATTTGACCGTAGCGGTCATGCCATCCTTATTGCGCATGAAGTCAATGATGCGGTACTGACGTTTGTGTCCACCACCGAGATAGCGCATGGTCATTTTACCGGTATTGTTACGGCCGCCTGAGGATTTGAGCGGCGTTACCAGTGATTTTTCCGGGGTCGAAGTAGTAATATCGTCGAACGTGCCGATAATTTTGTGTCTCTGACCCGGGGTCATCGGTTTAAATTTTCTAACTGCCATCGTCTTTAGATATTACTGTAAAAATCGATCTTGTCTTCGCCACCGAGGGTAACGATTGCTTTTTTGTAGCGGTTCTGACGCCCTTCGAGCATCCCCGCCTTGGTGTAGCGGCTCTTGTACTTGCCGTCGTAGTTGCAGGTGTTCACCTCGGCAACGACCACGCCGTACATAGCTTCCACCGCAGCTTTGATCTGCAGTTTGTTGGCGCGCGGGTCAACAATAAAACCGTAGCGGTTCAGTTTTTCGCCCTGAGCCGTCATTTTTTCGGTTAGTATCGGCTTAATTAAAATTTCCATGATTTCTTAGTCGTAATCGTTACTGGATTCCACAAACTTGCTGCATGGCCGCCACGGCACCTTCGCCGCCTACCAGCAGGTGGGCTGCGTTCATCACGTCGTAGGTGTTCAGGTTCTGGGCCTGGATCACTTTGACGTTGGGCAGGTTGCGCGAGGCGAGGATCACCCCGGCGTTGTTCATGTCGCCGCACAGTACCACGAGGGTCTTCTTATCCGCGATGCCCAGATTCTTGGCCGCTGCGATGAATTCCTTGGTCTTCGGCTGCATTTCGAGGGTGTCCACCACCGTAATGGCCGAGTTCTGAGCCTTATAGGTCAGCGCGCTGCGGCGTGCCAGCTGTTTGAGTTTCTTGTTCAGCTTGAAGCTGTAGTCGCGCGGCACCGGGCCGAATACGCGGCCGCCGCCTACGAACAACGGCGACAGGATCGAGCCCGAACGTGCCCCCCCCGTATCTTTCTGCTTCTTGAGTTTGCGGGTAGACCCGGCAACCTCGTTGCGCTGTTTCGACTTGTGCGTACCCTGACGCTGGTTGGCCAGATACTGTTTCACATCCAGATAGATCGCATGATCATTGGGCTGTTCAACAGCAAAGACTGCGTCATTCAGGGTGATCTTCTTCCCGGTCTCTTTACCGGCGATATCGAGTATGTTCAATTCCATAACTTAATTCCCCCTTAGCCTTCGATTAACAAGTACGATCCTTTGGCGCCCGGAATGGAACCTTTCACGAGGATAAGGTTGTTTTCCGGAATCACTTTCAGCACTTTGAGGTTGAGCACTTTCACCTGCTCGCCCCCGGTGCGGCCCGGCATGCGCTTGCCTTTGAACACGCGCGACGGGTAAGAAGAGGCCCCCAGCGACCCGACGTGGCGCTGGCGGTTGTGCTGGCCGTGGGTCTGCCCGCCGACACCGCCGAAGCCGTGGCGTTTGACAACCCCCTGAAACCCTTTCCCTTTCGAGATACCGGTCACGTCGACCCATTCGCCTTCGTCGATCACGTCCACACCGACAACGTCGCCCAGGTTCAGTTCCGTTTCGAACGATTTGAACTCGGCGATCTTACGCTTCGGCGTCACATTGGCCTTGGCGAAGTGCCCCATCATTGGCTTGCTGGTGTGCTTTTCCTTTTTGTCGTCATAGGCAAGCTGCACTGCTGCATAGCCGTCTTTCTCGACGGTCTTCACCTGCGTAACCACACACGGACCAGCTTCGATAACAGTGCATGGGATGTTTTTCCCCTCGGCACTGAAAACGGATGTCATTCCGATTTTCTTTCCAATTAGTCCTGACATTTTGTTTGTTAATGGTTTGTTATTGTTTAAACCTTTTCAACTCTCCGCATCGACAAGCCCCTTAATTATCAATAAGTTACCTGCATAAAGAGAGCAAAGGCGACTGCAAAGATAGCGCTTTACGGTTGATTATCAAATTTTTCGCGCAATTTTTTCGGGGTTTATGCTTCATTTTCAATACGCTACCGCTGCACCGGCCGCAATAGGCGAAAATGGTACGGGGGAATATCCCTTGCGGAATATTCCCCCGAACCTTCGTAGGTAACGGACAGCCCCAGCCTGTTACCGGCAGGCCGTCCCTTCGGAAAACCAGTCTCAGACTTTGATCTCGACCTCCACGCCGCTCGGCAGTTCGAGTTTCATCAGCGCGTCGATGGTCTTCGAGGTCGAGCTGTAGATGTCCAGGATCCGCTTGAAGGTGGAGAGCTGGAACTGCTCGCGCGACTTCTTGTTGACGAAAGTCGACCGGTTGATGGTGAAGATCTTTTTGTTGGTGGGCAGCGGAATCGGGCCGCTGACTACCGCGCCCGTCGATTTGACGGTCTTGACGATCTTTTCGGCAGACTTATCCACCAGATTGTGATCGTACGATTTGAGTTTTATTCTGATTTTCTGGCTCATTATTCGTCTTCGTTTTTAAGTTTACCACTTGCTTTTTCGATGATCTCCTTGGAAACGTTGTTCGGAACGGCTTCGAAGTGCGAGAATTCCATCGACGAGGTCGCACGACCCGACGAGATGGTACGCAGCACGGTCACGTAGCCGAACATTTCGCTCAGCGGCACTTTGGCTTTGACCACGCGGGCGGTGCCTTTGGACTCCATCCCGGCGATCTGGCCGCGGCGTTTGTTCAGGTCGCCGATGATGTCCCCCATGTTCTCTTCCGGGGTGACCACTTCGACGGCCATGATCGGTTCCATAATCACCGGACTGGCCTTAACGGCCGCATGGCGGAAACCGTTGCGGGCGCAGATTTCGAAGCTCAGCGCATCCGAGTCCACCGGGTGGAACGAACCGTCCTTGAGGGTAACCTTCATCGCGTCGATCGGATAGCCTGCCAGCGCCCCGTTGGCCATGGCGTTGGCGAACCCTTTCTGTACGGCCGGGATGAATTCCTTCGGGATATTCCCCCCTTTGACCACGTCGACGAATTCAAGCCCGACGGTCTCCTTGGTGGATGCCGGCCCGATCTCGAAGATGATGTCGGCGAACTTACCGCGGCCCCCGGTCTGCTTCTTGAACACCTCGCGGTGCTCGTAAGTCCCGGTCAGGGCCTCTTTGTAGTTCACCTGCGGAGCGCCCTGGTTGATCTCGACGCCGAATTCGCGACGCAAGCGGTCGACGATAATTTCCAGGTGCAACTCACCCATCCCGGAGATAACAGTCTGTCCGGAATCTTCGTCCGTCTTAACCGTAAAGGTCGGGTCTTCCTCGGCCAGCTTGCCCAAGCCGACTCCGAGTTTGTCGAGGTCTTTCTGGGTTTTCGGCTCGATGGCCAGACCGATCACCGGTTCCGGGAAGGTCATGGATTCGAGCACGATCTGGTGCTCCTCGTCGCACAGGGTGTCCCCGGTGCGCACATCCTTGAACCCAACGGCAGCGGCGATATCCCCTGCCCCGACGAATTCGATAGGGTTCTGCTTGTTGGCGTGCATCTGGTAGATACGGGAGATACGCTCCTTCTTCCCCGAACGGGAGTTGAAGGTGTACGAACCCGCATCCAGCTTACCCGAGTAAACGCGGATAAAGCCCAGGCGCCCCACGAACGGGTCGGTAGCGATCTTGAAGGCCAGCGCGCAGAACGGATCCGATTCGCTCGGATGCCGTTTCACCTCCTCGCCGGTCTTCGGGTCGGTGCCCACGATGGCCTCCACATCCAGCGGAGACGGCAGGTAGGCGATGATCGAGTCGAGCAGCAGCTGCACCCCTTTGTTCTTGAACGAAGAGCCGCAGAGCATCGGCACCACCGACATGTTGATGGTCGCCTTGCGCAGCGCCACGATGATCTCTTCGGGAGTGATCGAATCGGGATCCTCGAAGAATTTCTCCATCAAGGCGTCGTCCGACGCGGCCACCTCTTCGATGAGTTTGGCGCGTGCGGCGGCGGCCTCTTCCTTCATGTTGTCCGGGATCTCCTCGATGTGGTAGTTGTCGCGCACGGTCTTGTCGTCGAAGTAGACGTAAGCGCGGTTGTATACCAAGTCGATAACCCCCGTAAACTTGTCTTCCGAGCCGATCGGCAATACGATCGGCAGGGCATTGGCCCCCAGGCGTTCGTGCACCTGTGCGCAAACCCCTGCGAAGTCGGCCCCGGTACGGTCCATCTTGTTGACGTAACCGATACGCGGCACATTGTATTTATCCGCCTGGCGCCATACGGTTTCAGACTGCGGTTCCACCCCACCCACTGCGCAGAACGTGGCTACCGCCCCGTCGAGCACGCGCAGCGAACGTTCCACCTCGACCGTGAAGTCCACGTGGCCGGGGGTGTCGATGATGTTGATCTGGTACGTGTTGTCTTTGTAGTTCCAGAAAGCGGTCGTCGCGGCCGAGGTGATGGTAATCCCCCGCTCCTGCTCCTGTACCATCCAGTCCATGGTGGCACCGCCTTCGTGAACTTCCCCGATTTTGTGTGTCTTACCGGTGTAGAACAGGATACGTTCCGAAGTGGTAGTCTTGCCCGCGTCGATGTGGGCCATGATACCGATGTTTCTGGTGTATTTAAGGTCTCTTGCCATAAAATGTGGTTCCTGTAATAATCCGGTTAGAATCTGAAGTGTGCAAACGCCTTGTTGGCTTCTGCCATGCGGTGCATCTCTTCTTTGCGTTTGAATGCCCCGCCTTCTTCATTGTATGCCGCCATGATCTCGGCGGCGAGTTTTTCTGCCATTGAACGGCCGGCGCGTTTTCTTGAGAATTGGAGGAGATACCGAATGCTCAAAGAAACTTTACGCTCCGGACGAACTTCCATAGGTACCTGGAAGGTTGCACCTCCGACGCGGCGGGATTTGACCTCCACCTGCGGGGTGATGTTTTCGAGCGCTTTTTTCCAAATTTCCAAAGGAGCCTTTTCCGTGTCCTTCATCTTCTCGCCTACGATATCTATGGCGTCATAGAAAATACCGTACGCAATACTCTTCTTACCGTCTAACATCAGGCTGTTGACGAACCGGGTTACCAGCACGTCACCGAACTTGGGGTCAGGAAGTAGAATTCGCTTTTTAGGCTTCGCTTTTCTCATTTCTCTTGTTGTTTCGCCGCCTTCGCCCGCAAATGTAGCGACGGGAAGGACGGCTGTTGGTTGGTGTTTGTTTAACTTTGGTTTACGTTTACGTTACGCAAGGACCGGCAGGTGTGCTATTTCTTAGCGGCGCCTGCCTTCGGGCGCTTGGTACCGTACTTGGAGCGGCGCTGGTTACGCCCATCGACTCCGGCAGCGTCGAGCGTGCCGCGCACGAGGTGGTAACGCACCCCCGGCAGGTCTTTCACACGACCGCCGCGCACCAATACGATGGAGTGCTCCTGGAGGTTATGCCCTTCGCCGGGGATGTATGCGTTGACCTCCTTGCCGTTGGTCAGGCGCACACGGGCTACTTTACGCATAGCCGAGTTCGGTTTCTTGGGGGTGGTGGTGTACACACGCACACAAACACCGCGACGCTGCGGGCAGGCTTCCAGGGCCGGTGCCTTGCTCTTGTACGCCACGTCTGTCCTTCCTTTACGTACTAATTGTTGGATAGTTGGCATTTTGTTTTTTCTCTTTTGTTTTTAAGTTACACAAAATCGGTCTGCAAAGATACGCACTATTTTTTGATTTTCAATACCTTCATATTTTCGGGAAACGATTTTTTTCTTTTCGGCCCCGCCCGGCGAAATGGCGGCCGGCTAGTGTGCCGCCCCAACCGGAAGGATGTACACACGCCTTTGGCGGCCGTTATTACTTTACTATAAACAAAAGGGCCCAAAAGTGGGCCGTTTCCCGGCGGATTGAGAAATTTCGCGCTTGCGGACGGGCCGGATAGAACCGTCAAAGGCGTTTTTTTGCTTTTCTGAGTGCCCAACAAAGTAAATGGCCGCCTGGCATGAGGGCATAGAAATGTGCATAGGGTTTATTTATCCCTGTCCGTTCCGCACTGCCCTTTTGGGACTCCTGCGGCGGCGGAGCGAGCCGTGCTGGCCGGACGCCTCTATAGTAAAGAGATGCGAACCTTCACAATAGTCCCGACGGGGCCCAGAGGCCCGCAACCGACGATACCGGGTGACGCGGGCACTCCAAATGAGCTGTAACAACCCTAAATTACAGCCCTCCGCCGGGGATGGTGCCGGGCCGGGCGCTCACGCGGAAAGAAGCTGCCGCAATCCGAACGTCCCTTTCCCCCGCTATGAAGATACAGTTATAACTTGATAAATTTGCCGCAGCGCCAGAGCATCCAGACGAGCCAGTAAAGCAGCAGCGCGTTTCCCGCCGCCAGCAGCGCCGGGTACCAGCCGCCGGGCAGCCATTGCGCGAATCCGTACAAAAGCCGGCCCGTCAGCCCGGAGAAATCGAAATACTCGCCCACGAAATAGGCGATGATCGCGTTCAGCCCCATTACCCGCAGCGGGAAATGGGGCAGAACGCGATCATCGCCTATTTCGT
>CANQXP010000020.1 GCA_947627885.1 uncultured Rikenella sp. | reverse complement strand
GCAGCCGAGTTGCCATTAGGCTCGCCTAAATGGCCGAGGCGCAAGGAGGAAGCCGGAACGGCAACCCACCCCAGGCGGAGGGCCGCAATAGGGTAATTACAGCCCTGACGGTTTATCCGCGGCACCCTCCGCTGGCTCCGGCTCCGACCGTTCGCCACAAGATGAGTCTTGCGCAGCCTAAGGAAAGCAAAGAACAGTACCCTCCGGCTCACTTGCAAAAAACGTACATAAAAAACGCCGTTCGTCCCGGTGTAGCAGGACAAACGGCGAATAGAGGTTCGAAATTATACGGATTGCCGCTTACCGGCGTCCGCCCGGTGCTCCGCCCCGGGGACCGCCGCCGTGGCCGCCGTAGGCCCCACCCCGGTCTTCGCTGCCGTAGTTGTCGGCCGAACGGCCCTTGCGCGTGTCGAACTTATAAGTCAGGCTGACCATGAAGTAACGCTTCAGCACGTTCGACAAAGTCGTCTGCGTGTAGGTGTCGTTGCTGCTCTGGCGGAAAGCCCGGTTCTGATTCAACAGGTCGTAGGCCGAAACCCGTACCTCCGCCTGTTTGTATTTCAGGAACTTATACCCCACCGCCGCATTCACCAGCGCATAGTGCTGGGAGTAGGCGGCCTGCGTCCCGAAAGAGTTGCGCCACGTGGCGTCCGCATTGATGAACAGCCCTTTCCAGAGGAAGATGTTCAGGAAGCCCGACAGGTCGCTGCCCACATAGCGGTCGAACGTGCGGTTGATCTCTTGGGTCTGTCTGTCCTTCTGTTGGCTGGTCGTGAAATTCAGCGACGGGCGGTAGGCCAGCGTGAAGTCCACGTTCTCCGAAATGTTGCTCGTCAGCGAGAGGTTCAGGCCCATCCGGTTGCTGTGCGACATGTACTTGATATTGTCCTCCATGGAGGGCGTTTTGCCGAACTGGTAGCGGAAGCCGATGTTCATGTTGCTGCGGAGCGGGTTGATCCGGAAGCTGTAGATGCCGAACAGGTTGGCGCTCAGGTAGCCGTTCAGGTTGACCGGCGTAGAGACCTGCGCACCCTTGACGATCGTCGTCCCCTTGATCTCCTCGTCCTCGGTCAGGTAGCGCCGGTGGTTGGCGATATAGTCCTGCGTCATGGTGGCGAACGCGAACAGGTTGAAGTTGGTCGATTTCTCCGGGTTGGCGATGTTGTACTGGATTTGCAGGCGGTCGGTGTAGCTCTGCTTCAGGTCAGGGTTTCCGATGTAGACCTGCAACGGATTGCTCAGGTCCAGCACGTCCTGCAGCTGGTTCACGCTCGGCGTGGAGGTGCTGCGGCGGTACTCGACGTTGAGGCTCTGCATCCGGGTCGGTCTCCACTCGAACCGCACGCGCGGCAGCCACGCGTCGAAATTGTACCGGTTGTCCATCATCCGGGGATAGGTCTCGTCGTCGTTCAGCGTCGAGTACTGGTAGCTGAGCGAGGCGTTGAGGGTCATTTTGTCTTTTTTGACCCAGTTGTAGCCGATGGTTCCCGACTGCCGGGTCTGGTTGCGGTTGAAGAGGTTCGAAGTGGTCGGGTCGAGTTCCAGTATCTCGTTCAGGATCGGATCCCAGTCGTAGCTCAGGATCCGCGAGTCGGTCTTGTCATAGCTGATCCGGTAGCTGAATTGCAGGCGCGAGGACTGCGAGAGCGGTTCTGCGTAGCTGAAGCGGCCCGATATGTCGAAGCCCGGCGTGCCGAGGGTTCCGATCTGGTTCAGCGTGCTGTAAGCCAGCCCGCCGGCTTTGGTGTAAAGATCGACCAGCGACGGCGAACTCCTTTCGTCCGAGCCGTCGTCCGGCGAACCGTACAGCGACTCCTGGGTACGGTCGCCCCAGCCGTTGCTGCCGCCCACCGAACCGCCTACCGACAGGGTGCGGCCCGCTTTGCCGAAACGGTGCATCCACCACAGGTTGGCCGAGGCGTCGTAAGTCCCCAGTTTTGTAGAGTAGCGGTTATCGGCCATGTTGTTCAGCGCGGCGTTCATCCAGGTGCTCTGTATGCTGGCGCTGTTGCCGTGGTTGGTCGCGTAGGTGACGCGCGGCATGAAGAAGATGCGGTTGGTCTCGTTGGGGTTCCACTCGATCCGCAGGTTGGCGCGGTGCTGGTAGTTGTAGCCCTGCGTGGCGGTGGTGTCGTAATACTGGCGCGACATGTTCTTGTAATCCTGCCCGATGGCCCGCCAGATGTCGGCATTGACATTGTTGAAAAAGTAGCTTCCGCCGACTTTCACCTTTTCGAATTCGCCTTGGTAGTTGAGGCCTGCCATCGTGGTGGTCTGGATGCCGCCCCGGACGCTGGTGGTGAACTGGCTGGCGTCGATGCCGCCGCCCATGCCGCCCCGCCGCCCCGTCATGGAGCTGGCGATGTCGTTCAGCGTAAAGCCCTGGTTGTTGACGTTGTTGCGCGAGGCGAGCACCGTCCAGCGCTGGTTGGAGTTGAAGATATTGGCAGCGGCCCCCACCGAGTAGCGGTTGTCGGTGCCGTAGCCCCCGTAAACCTTACCGAAGGTACTGGTGCTCACGCCGTTTTTCGTGACGATATTGATCGCTTTGATACGCTCGCCGTCGTCGAAACCCGAAAATTTCGCTTCGTCGCTCTTGTCGTCGAAGATCTGCATGCTTTCGACCACGTCCGCTGGCAGCGTTTTCAGCGCCACGGCCGGGTCGTCGGCGAAGTACTCCTTACCGTCCACATAGACCTTGCCCACCGTCTGGCCGTGCACCTCCACGGCGCCCTCGTCGCTGGTGGTCACCCCCGGCATCTTTTTGAGCAGGTCTTCGCTCGATGCGTCCGGATTGGCCTTAAATGCCGCCGCGTTGTATTGCAGCGTGTCGCCTTTCATGGTGGCCATCGGAGCCTTGGCGGTCACTTTGACCTCTTCGGTCACTTGCGCCTCAGGCGACAGCCTGATCGTGCCGAAATCGACGGTTTTGTCGGCCGGGGAGCCGATCTCGCGGTAGAAACTCTTGTACCCGATAAAAGAGACCGTAACGTTGGTGTTCTTTTCGCGGCTGGTGACGGAGAAAGCCCCGTCGCCGTCGGTCAGGGTGGTCCGTTTGGCCGCGTCCGGTTCGGAAGCGTTGATGATGACATAGGCTCCGGCGATGGGTTTGCCGTCGTCCGCTCCGATCACTTTCCCCTTGAGGGTGATTTGCGCCGCCTGGGCAGCTGTCGTGAGCACCAGCAGGGTGAGCAATCCTAAAACTCGTTTCATGTTACGGGTGGTTATTTGCGTTTTTATTTCGTTCGGTCTCTGTTCCACATTTCGGGCCGTTTCCGGCCGGCTTGCCTATTTAAGACGCGTACTGGGGGAAAAGTTTAATCGATTGTTGATATTTTTTTCGCCGAAAAGGCTTTCCGGAACGAAAAATTGCAGGAAGAGGCGCCGTTTTCGGAAATAAACGCATAACTTTGTATGAATCTGTTAACAGATTCACAGTAGGCGACCCCGTTCGCGGCGGGAAAAATCTGCACACACGAATAAATAACCCAAATACACACAAACGATCATGGCAGAAGAAAAAGCTAAGAAGCTGATGACCGAATTCCCTCCTGTTACCACCCAGGAGTGGGAAGAGGTCATTGCCAAGGACCTCAAGGGGGCCGACCGTACCAAGAAACTGGTATGGCGCACGTTGGAAGGTTTCAACGCGGAGCCTTATTACAGGGCTGAGGATATGGAGGCGCTGCGGCACATCGGGACGGTTCCGGGCGCGTTTCCTTATGTGCGCGGCGTCAAGGCCGACAACAACTGGCGCGTGCGCCAGACCGTCGAGGTCGGCGACGACGCGGCGGCGGCCAACCGCGAGGCGCACGACGTGCTGATGAAGGGCGTCGATTCGCTCGGCTTCGTCATTAAGAACAAGGAATTCTCGGCCGCCGATATGGACACCCTGCTCAAAGGGATTACGATTACCGCCGTAGAGTTGGCTTTCAGCGGCTGCGGGGTCTACCGGGCGGCGGAGCTGTTCCTCGACAAGGTCGCGGCCGAAAAGCTCGACCCGGAACAGGTGTTCGCCGTGTTCGGGATCGACCCGTTGTCGAAGCTCTCGAAAAAGGGTTCGTGGGGCTGCGCGGCGCCGGACGGGGCCAAGCAGTTCGAGAAGATCAAGGCGTTGCTCCAAAAGGCGCCGCAGTACAAGCGGGTGCGCCTGATTACCGTGAACGGAACCTTGTTCCACAACTGCGGGGCGTCGGCCGTGCAGGAGCTGGCTTTCGCGCTGGCCATGGGGCACGACTATGTGGTGCGTCTGACCGATATGGGTCTCGACGTAGACCAGGTGGCGCCGGCCATTAAGTTCAATTTCTCGGTGGGTACCAACTATTTCCTCGAGATCGCCAAACTGCGCGCAGCCAGATTGTTGTGGGCCAATATCATGGCCCCGTACAATCCCAAGCGGGGTTGCTCGTCGCGGCTTCGGGCTCATGTCCAGACCTCGGCGTGGAACCAGACGGTGTACGACCCGTATGTGAACATGCTGCGGGGAACGACGGAGGCGATGAGCGCGGCCATTGCGGGCGTCGATTCGATGGAGGTGCTGCCGTTCGACCACGCTTACGAGAAGCCGACCGAGTTCAGCAACCGGATCGCGCGGAACGTGCAGTTGCTCTTGAAAGAGGAGTCCCATTTCGACCAGGTGACGGATCCGGCGGCTGGCTCTTATTATATAGAAGAATTGACCGCTTCCATCGCCGCTGAGGCGTGGAAACTGTTCAAATCCGTCGAGGAGCTGGGCGGCTATGCGGCGGCTTTCGAGGCCGGGTTTATCCAGGAGCAGATCGAGGCGACCGCCAACAAGCGCGACCACAATATCGCCACGCGGCGCGAGATCCTGCTGGGAACCAACCAGTATCCGAATTTCAACGAAAAGGCTTCTTCCGAAATTACGGAGGAGACCGTGACGCGGGGGATGAAAAAGTGCAACTGCGGGTGCAAGAATGCGGACAAGGAGCCGGAGTTCCGGCCGCTGAAGCCGTACCGCGGGGCGATGGCTTTCGAGGAGATGCGCCTGAAGACGGATCGCAGCGGCAAGGAGCCGAAGGCTTTCATGCTGACCTGCGGGAACCTGTCGATGGCGCGCGCGCGGTCGCAGTTCGCCTGCAACTTCTTCGCCTGCGCGGGGATCGAGGTGATGGACAACACCTATTTCAAAACGGTGGCCGAAGGGATCGAGGCGGCCAAGGCTTCGGGGGCGAAGATCGTGGTGGTCTGCTCGTCGGATGACGACTATGCGACGGTGGCGCCGGAGGTCTACGAGGCGTTCAAGGGCACGGACGTGATCGTGGTGGTGGCCGGAGCGCCGGCCTGCCAGCCGGAGCTGGAAGCGGCGGGCATCTCGCACTTTATCAGCGTCCGCAGCAATGTGCTGGAAACCCTCGAAGGCTACCAGAAAGAATTAGGTATTTAACCGTTCCTTTTTTATTACTACCCCGTTGTATGGGACTGCCGCTTTTTGTAAAAAGCGGCACCAAAAACTTTTCGAGCAGCCTGCCGAGGAACTCAGTCTGCCGAACGCCCTATTTTGGCGCGGCGAGTGGGGCTTAGGCCTTTCAGGCCAGCCCCGCTTCGCCCGCCAAAGCTGAGGATTGCGGAGCCTAAGGTACAGCGTAGCTTCACAAAGTTTTTCTGGTTCTCTTTGTTCACAAAGAGAACAGTACCCTACAGGGGTAGAGATAAAAGGAACCTATAAATGACAAAACCAATGAGAGCAAAATTTTCAGATATAAGTTATTCGGGAGCCGCCGGTGCGGCAGGCAGTTGCGGCTGCTCCTCGAAGAAAGAGTGCGGCGAAGCGCCCGTGTGGATGACCCCGGAACATATCGCCGTGAAAGGCACTTACACCGCAGACGACCTGCTCGGGATGGAGCACCTGAACTATGCGGCCGGTATCGCGCCGTTCCTGCGCGGGCCATACAGCACCATGTACGTGATGCGGCCGTGGACGATCCGGCAGTACGCCGGTTTCTCGACCGCAGCCGAGTCCAACGCCTTTTACCGCCGTAACCTGGCGGCGGGGCAGAAGGGCTTGTCCGTGGCGTTCGACCTGGCCACCCACCGCGGCTACGACGCCGACCACCCGCGCGTAGTCGGGGACGTAGGGAAAGCGGGGGTGAGCATCTGCTCGGTGGAGGATATGAAAGTCCTCTTCGACGGTATTCCGCTGGACAAAATGTCGGTGTCGATGACCATGAACGGCGCGGTGCTGCCGGTGCTGGCCTTCTACATCGTGGCCGGGCTGGAGCAGGGGTGTACCCTGGAACAGCTCAGCGGGACGATCCAGAACGATATCCTCAAGGAGTTCATGGTGCGCAACACCTACATCTATCCGCCGGCATTCTCGATGAAGATCATCGCCGATATTTTCGAGTACACTTCGAAGAATATGCCGAAGTTCAACTCGATCTCGATCTCCGGCTACCACATGCAAGAGGCCGGGGCGACGGCGGATATCGAGATGGCGTATACTTTGGCTGATGGATTGGAGTACTTGCGTACCGGGGTGAATGCCGGGATGGACATCGACTCTTTCGCGCCGCGCCTCTCGTTCTTCTGGGCCATCGGCATGAACCATTTCATGGAGATCGCCAAGATGCGCGCCGCGCGTATGCTGTGGGCCAAGATCGTGAAGCAGTTCAACCCGAAGAACCCGAAATCGCTGGCGTTGCGTACCCACTCGCAGACCTCCGGTTGGTCGCTCACCGAGCAGGATCCGTTCAACAACGTGGCCCGCACGGCCATCGAGGCGATGGCGGCGGCGCTGGGACATACCCAGTCGCTGCACACCAATGCTTTGGACGAGGCGATTGCGCTGCCTACGGACTTTTCGGCGCGTATCGCGCGTAACACGCAGATCTATATCCAGGAGGAGACCAATATCTGCCGCGGGATCGACCCGTGGGCGGGCTCTTACTATGTGGAATCGCTCACCAACCAGATCATGCACAAGGCATGGGCCCTGATCGAAGAGGTCGAGAAGCTGGGCGGCATGGCCAAGGCTATCGAGACGGGCATTCCGAAGATGCGTATCGAGGAGGCCGCGGCGCGGACGCAGGCGCGTATCGACTCTGGCGAACAGACCATCGTGGGGCTGAACAAGTACCGGCTCGAAAAGGAGGATCCGATCGACATCCTGGCGGTGGACAATACGGCGGTGCGCGAATCGCAGGTGGCTCGTTTGAAAGAGCTGCGGGCCAACCGGGATCAGGCCGCTGTGGATCGTGCGCTGGCGGCGATCACGGAGTGTGTGAAGACCAAGAAGGGGAATCTGCTCGAACTGGCGGTGGAAGCGGCCAAAGTGCGGGCGACCCTGGGCGAAATCTCGGATGCCTGCGAAGTGGTCGTGGGCCGTTACAATGCGGTGATCCGCTCTATTTCAGGTGTTTATTCGGCAGAAGTGAAAGACGACGAAAAGTTCGCGAAGGCCAAAGAGCTGTGCGAGAAATTTGCAAAGAAAGAGGGGCGCCAGCCTCGTATCATGATCGCCAAACTGGGGCAGGACGGCCACGACCGCGGCGCCAAGGTGGTGACCACTGGCTATGCCGACATCGGTTTCGATGTGGATATGGGCCCGCTGTTCCAGACTCCGGAAGAGGCGGCCAAGCAGGCGGTGGAGAACGATGTGCATGTGGTCGGCGTTTCGTCGCTGGCGGCGGGGCACAAGACGCTGGTGCCGCAGATCGTGGCCGAGCTCAAGAAGCTGGGCCGCGAGGATATCGTGGTGATCGTGGGGGGGGTGATTCCGCACCAGGACTACGATTATCTGTACCAAAACGGCGCTGCGGCGATTTTCGGGCCTGGTACGCCGGTCACGGATGCGGCGATCAAGATCCTCGAAATCCTGCTCGACGAATAATCCATCCTTTTTCTGTATCCTCATTCATTGGGTTTGAGGGTACTGTTCTTTCTGTGAATAGAAAGAACCAAAGAAACTTTCGAGCGCATCCCGTTGGGATGCTCTGGCTGTAACTACCCTGTTGTAATTAAGCGTGAGGGGTACAAGGCTTAATGCCTGTACCCCTCACGCTTAATTACAAAATGAAGATTTCGGCAGACTAAGCCTCTCGGCAGGCTGCTCTAAAAGTTCTTTGGGTCCCTTTCTTTCAAGAAAGGGACGGTTGCCTCCAACCCAATGAAAGGGGATTCGGAAAAGCGATGGATTTTAAAGGATGCGGATCGCGATGCGGGCGCATCCTTCCGCATCCGCCAACGCGTCGTGGTGGTTGTCGAACGGAATGCCGAGGTATTGGCAGACCGTCGGCAGCCGGTGATTCTCGATCAGGGGCTTCGGGAACAATTTCCGCGTCGCACGCAGCGTGCAATGGAACGTATAGGACGAGGGGTAATCCATGTCGTACGCTCCGTAAGCTGCGCGCAGCACCCCTTCGTCGAAAGCCGCGTTGTGCGCGACCAAAGGCAGCCCCTCGATCAGCGGCGCCACGTCATTCTCCCACACCTCCGGGAACAGCGGCGCATCGCGTGTGTCCGCATCGCAGATACCGTGGATCTGCTCCGTGAAATAGCGGTAATAGTAGTTCGGCGTCGGGCGCACCAGACGGTGCACCCGGCGCACGATCTCACCGTCGCTGACCACCACGACCCCTACCGAGCAGATACTCGACCGTTTGCCGTTGGCCGTCTCGAAGTCTATGGCCGCAAAATTCCGCATGTTTGTATTTTTTTGGCGGTGAGACGCGTGAGCGTCGAGCTGCCGTAGGGTGGGGAGCAAATAGCTGAGCTTTCACGGGAATGACGCCCTGCGGCCCGCGCCTTTGGCGCGTCCCCCGCAGCCGCAGGGCGAACCCGACAGAACGAGCTGTGTAATCCCGTTTAGGGTAGTTTGTGATAGTCCCTGTACCACTCGCAAAAACGGTCGATCCCTTCCTGCAACGGCGTCGAAGGCCGGTAGCCGAAGTCCCGTTCCAGGGCCGACGTGTCGGCGAAAGTCCGGTAGACGTCCCCCGGCTGCATATCCAGAAACTCCTTGACCGCCTCGCGTCCGGACACCTTCTCGACAGCTCCGATAAAATCCATCAGGGCCACCGGCTCGCCGTTCCCGATATTGTAAACGGCCGCCCGCACTCCATTCGTATCCGACGACGGCGCGGAATCGACGACCGCGCAAACCCCCGTGACAATGTCATCGATATAGGTGAAGTCGCGGTACATATTCCCGCGGTTGAACACCCGGATCGGTCGTCCCTCCAGGATTGCGCCCAGGAAAAGCGACGGCGACATGTCCGGCCTGCCCCACGGCCCGTACACCGTGAAGAACCGCAGGCCCGTCGCCGGAATGCCGTACAGTTTCGAGTAGGAGTGCGCCATCAGCTCGTTCGACTTCTTGGTCGCGGCATAGAGGCTCACCGGCCGGTCGGTCATATCGGTCTCCGAGTACGGCACCTTTTCGTTCAGGCCGTATATGCTGCTGGAGCTGGCGTACACCAAATGTCGCACCGGAAAGTGCCGGCATGCCTCCAGTATGTTGAGGAACCCCACGACGTTGCTCTGCACATAGGCGTACGGATTCTCGATCGAATAGCGCACCCCCGCCTGCGCCGCGAGGTTGATTACCGCATCGAACCGCTCTTTTTCGAACAGGGAGTCGATAAACGTTTTGTCCGTCAAATCCGCCCGCACGAAACGGTATCCCGGCCACACCGAGCTTTGCACGAACGCGTGCTGCTTCGAAGCGGCCGCCCCGTCGATGCCGGACTCCGCCAGCCGCGCCTGTTTCAGTTCGACCGCGTAATAGTCGTTGATGTTGTCGAGTCCCACCACTTCGTCGCCCCGCTCCGCCAGGCGGCGGACGGTGTGGAACCCGATGAATCCGGCTGCCCCGGTGACCAGTATCTTCATCGCTCGTCGTTTTTATGGATGACACCGAACGCATAATCCCCGACCCGGTGGACCTCCTGTCCCGCGAAAGCGCGGGTCAGCGCCGAGTCCGGCCCGATCCGTTCCTTGAAGGTGATGACGATCCCGCGCTGCACGGAATCCAGCTCCGCCGCCGTCAGTGTCCGGCTGCCCCGGCCCAGGTAAACATCTATATTTTCCGCCCGGTCGATATCGTAGGTGTAATAACAGCCGATCCCGGCCGCGTCGCCCACCGCTTTGGCCGCCCCGCAGACGTCGCCCATCCCGATATGGCCGTTGAACTGGGGCACGGCGAACGACACGGTGAACACGGTGGCTAACAGTCCGCCCGCCAGCGTCGTAACAGCCGTGTTCAGCCGCCCGCGCCAAAGCCACACGATACAGCCCGCCGCCGACAGGGAGGCCAGCGCCGCCGCCACGGGGACGAACATCGAATCGAGCAGCGGGAAATCGACATACCGGGCCGCAACGAACAGCCCCGGCAGAGTCAGGACGAGCACGCCCGCCGGGACTCCCACGAGCCACTTCATCCACCGCCGCTCGCCCGCCTTGGCGATCCACAGCACGGCGATATAGACAAAGAAGGGAAACGCCGGCAACAAGTAAATCTGGATCTTGGAGCTGACCATCGACAACACGGCGAACGTGGACAAGGCCGCCACGAGGAAAAGCCGTTCCAGATCGGTGGTCACCATGCGCCGCCGGTTCCACAATCCCCACACCAGCACCCCGATCACCAGCAGCGACCACGGAGCCAGCGAGTACCAGATCGAAACGCCGTAGTACCAGAACGGAGCTTTGTGGTGGAAAGCGTCCACCGCCCGTCCCGCCGTCTGTTTGACCAGCAGGTTGTCCAGATAGGCCGTACCGCCCTCCGCATAGACCGCTCCGAACCATAAGGCGCACAGAAACAGGAGTATCCCCCATGTCCGCCAGCCCCAGTAAGTCCCTATCCTGCGCCAGTTGCGTTTCAGGATCAGGAAGACGATCACCGTCACCAGCGGCACCAGTATCCCCACCGGCCCTTTGGTAAACACGGCCAGAAATACCCAGACCGGGAACAATATCTTGTCGCGCAGCAGATGGTTCTCCTGATCCGAAGCGCCGCTGTATATTTGCCAGAAGGTGTGCAGGGCCAGCACGATGAACAGGCACATCAGCATGTCCATCCGCAGCACCACCGCCGAACCGATGAAATAGACGCTGGTGTAGAGCATCAGCTGCCCCGCCCTGCGCGCCGCGACGCTGGCCACGAAAGGCCGCACCCAGCGATTCATGATCCACAGAATTACCAGCGCCGGAACCACCGAAAAGAGGCTCATAAAGGTCATCAGACCCGCCGTATTCGTCCCGAAGATCATGCGTCCGAGCATCACCAGCCACAGGTACAACGGCGGTTTATCGGCGTAGGCCGCCCCGTGGTTGTAGAAAGTGAAGACGTGCCCTTCCCGGATCGCCTCGTCGGCGATGCTCAGGTAGCGCAGCTCGTTGTTGCGGGTGAAGTCGCGGAAAATGAACAGCGGCAGCACCGCGATAAAGAGCAGCAGGTAGCGGCCCCAGTCTATCGTGTTGAGATATTTTCGCATATGTTTTCGTCGGTCAGGCCCGTCGCGGCGGCGTTCCGGAGCCGTTCTTTTTTATATATCAGGATATTGCGCGTATATGCGATAAAGCCGACCGACTGGCCGAGGATCAGCACCGGGTCGTGCCGCACGATCCCGTAGGATACGATGGCCGCCGATCCGGTGAGGCTGATGATCCAGAAGCCGACGGGCAGCACCGATTCGCCCCGCCGCCGCGAGTAGAAGTATTGATATACGAACCTTAGCGTGAATATAATCTGCCCGGCCGAGCCGAACAGGAGCAGCCACAGCGGCACTTTTTCGTTCCGGAAGAAGTCGTGTATAAAGGTGTCGGCATGGCTGACGGCGAACGCGATGGCCACCGCCGGGGTCACCAAGAGCAGGGCGCGAACGACCCCCGGTATCCGACCCCACACGCCTTTGGCGCTGAGGTTCCAGATATAGATGTAGTAGGCGATGACCTGCCCCAGCACGATGGCGAAGTCGTCGCGCATCCAGCCGTAGATAAAAAGCAGATAGGAACCGGCCAGGCTGAGGATCCAAAAGATAGAGGGCGAAACCACGCGCCCCGCCCGCTCGGACAGGATCCATTGGAGCAGGATGCGGGCCGAAAAAAAGAGCTGGGCGAGGAATCCGATAACGTAGATCATACCCGGGCCGCCTATTCGAGGTTACCGCCCGCCGTGCGGTAGTTGATATAGCGCTTGCGCATCCAGCGGTAGGCGAAGCAGTCCATGAACGGCCCCGCGAGGCGGTTCCACAGGTGGTATTTCGACTGTCCGGCCACGCGCGGAAAGTGCCGCACCGGCACCTGCATCACGCGCGCGCCCTGGAGCTGAAGAAGCGCGGGCAGAAAACGGTGCATCCCGGTAAAGAACGGAATCCGCTTGGCATATTCCGTCCGCAGCACCTTGAGCGGGCACCCCGTGTCCTCGACCCCGTCGTGGGTCATCATCCGCCGGAAACCGTTGGCAATCCGGGACGACATATTCTTGACGAACGAATCCTTCCGCCCGGTGCGGATGCCCATCACCATCTCATACTCGCCCATGTGCGGGAGCAGCAGGTCGAAGTCCTCCGGCGTGGTTTGCAGGTCGGCGTCCATGTAGCCCACGTATTCCGAGAAACTCGCGTCGATCCCCGCCTTCATCGCCGCGCTGAGGCCGCTGTTTTGCGCCAGGTCGAGCCAGTAGAAATGCTCGTTGCGGCCGCAGATCTCGCGCAGCCGCTCCGGCGACGCGTCTTTCGAGCCGTCGTTGACGAACAGCGCGCAGGCTGGCTGCCCGCCTGCGAAGGCTGCGGGCAAGTAGGCCCGCAGCCGCTCTTCGAGGGCGTAGATGTTGTCTTCTTCGTTGTATACGGGAACGATGATCGTGAATTTATACCCGGCGGTTTTGTTCATGGAAACAGATATTCGTCTTACGTGCGTTTCGGTCGCAAAGTTAGCATATTCCGGTGGAAATCCGCCGTGAAGCGGCGTGGTTATTTACCCTGGCAGGCCCGGACTTTCTTGGCCATGGACGACGCGAAGATGAAATCCGCCAGCTCTTTGTTGTCCGTGTCCAGTATGTCGTCCTTGGTGCCTTCCCACCACTTTTTGCCCTCGTAGATGAAGATGATCGTGTCGCCGATCTCCATCACCGAGTTCATGTCGTGGGTGTTGATGATGGTGGTGATGTTGTACTCCTGCGTGATCTCCTGGATCAGGTTGTCGATCACCACCGACGTTTTGGGGTCGAGGCCTGAGTTCGGCTCGTCGCAGAAGAGGTATTGCGGGTTCATCACGATGGCCCGTGCGATGGCCACGCGCTTGGTCATCCCCCCGCTCAGCTCCGAAGGGTAGAGGTGGTCGGCGTTGGTCAAGTTCACGCGCTGGAGGCAGAAATTGGCCCGGTCCTCCTTCTCGCTCTGCGGCATGTCGGTGAACAGGTCCAGCGGGAACATCACGTTCTCGATCACCGTGGACGAGTCGAGCAACGCCCCCCCCTGGAAGATCATGCCCAGCTTCTGCCGGATCTCGCGCTTGACTGCCAGCGGCGCGCCGCTGAAGCAAAGGTCGTTATACAGTATCTGTCCGCTGTCGATGCGGTGGAGGCCCACCAGGGACTTGAGCAGCACCGTTTTCCCCGAACCGCTCTGGCCGATAATCAGGTTGGTCTTGCCCGGCAGGAACGTGGCGGTGATATGGTCGAGCACCAGGCGCCCGTCTTCGAAGGATTTGCAAACGTCGATGGCCTGTATCATTATTTGGTGAGCATGATTTGGGTGAGAATCAGGTTGAATATCAGAATCACGATGCTGCTGATGACCACGGCGCGGGTGCTTGCGCGCCCCACTTCGAGCGAGTTGCCTTTGGCGTAGTACCCGTAGTAGGCCGAGATGGTCGAGATGATGATCCCGAAGACGCAGGCCTTGGTGATGGAGTAGGTGATGTAGAAAGTATTGACCGCGTAGCGGATCCCCGATATGTATTCGAACGGCGGGAATATCTGGGTCACGACCACCACCAGGTAGCCGCCGATCACCCCGATCACCATGCTCATGATGGTCAGCAGCGGGAAGAAGAAAGCCGAAGCCACCACCTTCGGCAGGATCAGGTAGCTGGCCGAATTGACCCCCATGATCTCCAGCGCGTCGATCTGTTCGGTGATGCGCATGGTGCCGATCTCCGAGGCGATGTTCGACCCCACTTTCCCCGCCAGGATCAGGGCCACGATCGTGGAGCTGAACTCCAGCACGATGGACTCCCGCGTGGCGTAGCCGATGAGCATCTTCGGAATGAACGGGTTCTCCAGGTTGTTGGCCATCTGGATCACGACCACGGCGCCCATAAAGACCGAGATGATGGCGACGATGCCGATGGAGTTCAGCCCGATGGCCTCCATTTCGAAAAGGGCTCTCTTGCGGTAGATCGAAAATTTTTCGGGCCGCGAAAACACTTTCTTCATCAGCAGCAGGTACTCGCCTGTCTCCTTGAATATGCTCATGGTTCTTGTTTTTATCCGGACAGTTCGGGGCAAAGGTAATAAAAAACGCCGACCCGGCTTTCCGGGCCGGGAGGCTCCCCCCGAAAAACAGGCAAACGGTATGCCGAATGGAAATTAAGCCTTATCTTTGAAAGATAAACATCAAGACAGCCCCGAAAAATGACCCCTCAGAACAACTACTGCGTGATTATGGCCGGCGGGATCGGCAGCCGTTTCTGGCCGCTCAGCAAAAACCGGATGCCCAAGCAGTTCCTGGACGTGTTAGGCACCGGCAAGAGCTTTATCCGCAGCACCTTCGAACGGCATTTGCCGGTGATCCCCGTGGAGAATTTCCTCGTGGTCACCAGCGAACTCTATAAAGGCCTCGTACTGGAACACCTACCCGAACTGAAACCGGAGCAGGTGCTGACCGAACCGGTGCGGCGCAATACCGCGCCGTGCATCGCCTATGCGGCCTACCGCATCGCGGCCTGCGACCCGCAGGCCAATATGATCGTGGCCCCCTCCGACCACCTGATCACCGGCGAGGCCCAATTCCTGGAGATCGTGCGCGAAGGGCTGGAGTTCGTCGCCGGGACGGAGAAACTGCTGACCATCGGCATCAAACCGTCGCGGCCGGAGACCGGATACGGGTATATCCAGGTCGATACGGCCCCCCGTGCCGAGACCGATGGGACGGTGATCTGCAAAGTGAAGACCTTCACCGAAAAACCGAACCTCGAAATGGCGAAGGTTTTCGTCGAGAGCGGCGAGTTTTTCTGGAATTCGGGGATCTTCATCTGGTCGGTGCCGGGCATCCTCAAAGCGTTCGGGGATTACCTGCCGGAGATGAACGCCCGCTTCGCTTCCGGGGCGGGGGATTACGGCACCGCCTCCGAACAGCCGTTCGTCAACGCCATTTACCCCTCCTGCGAGAATATCTCCATCGACTACGGCATTATGGAGAAGTCGCCGGACGTTTACGTGCGTTGCGGCGACTTCGGGTGGAGCGACATCGGCACCTGGGGGTCGCTCTACCAGCATGCGGTGCATACGGAAGAGGGGAATGTGTTCGGTGGTGGCGGCCACGTGCTGGCCTACGACACTAAAGGGACGGTGGTCAATATCCCTGAGGGGAAAGTGGCGGTGGTCGAGGGGTTGGAAGATTATCTGGTGGTGGAAAAGGACAACGCCCTGCTGATCTGCCGCAGGGAGAGTGAACAGAGCATCCGTAATTACGTGGAAGATGTCAAATACAGGTTTGGGGAAGAGTTTATCTAAGCTCTACGAGTTATACTGCGAGAACGGGGGAGTCGTTACGACCGACAGCCGGGCTGTTCGTTCGCTTCCGGGGCCGGTATTCTTTGCGCTCAAAGGGGAGAATTTCGACGGAAACCACTATGCGGCGCAGGCGGTGACGGAGGGGGCTGTGGCGGCTGTGGTGCAGGGTAAACTGCCCAAAGGCGTTAAAGCCGGTTCGCCGGAGGCGGCTAAATATTTTGTGGTGGAGGACACGCTGGCGGCATTGCAGGAGTTGGCCGCTTATCATCGGGATATGCTGGGGCTGCCGGTCGTTGCGCTGACGGGCAGCAACGGGAAGACAACGACCAAAGAGCTGATCGCCAGGGTGCTGCAGATAAAATACCGGGTGGCCTGCACGCGGGGCAACCTGAACAACCATATCGGAGTGCCGCTGACCCTGCTCTCGGTGACGGAGGAGGACGACGTGGCGATCGTGGAGATGGGGGCCAACCACCGAGGCGAGATTGCCGCGTTATGCGAAATTGCGGCCCCGAATATCGGGCTGATTACCAATGTGGGGCGGGCCCATCTGGAGGGGTTCGGCGGCCCGGAAGGGGTGCGGAAAGGGAAAGGGGAGCTGTACGATTACCTGGCGGCGCACGGGGGAACGGCGATCTATTCTCTGGAAGACCCGGTGCTGGCGGAGATGATCGGCGAACGCTTTCCCGCCGATGCCACTGGAATGACGGTGGGCTATGCGTCGGCGGATTTCGGCATCTCGGCGGCGGTTTCTGCCGGGGGGGGCGATAAATTGATATTGTCCACAGATCGCGGCGAGGTGCGAACCCATATGGCGGGGGCGTATAACGTGGCCAATGTGGCGGCGGCGCTGGCCGTGGGCGATTACTTCGGGATCGCTTTGCCGCAGGCGCTGGAAGCGGTGGCGGCTTATGAGCCGGACAACAACCGTTCGCAGGTGGTCGTGTCGGCGGACACGGGCAACACGCTCTATATGGACGCTTACAACGCCAATCCTTCGAGCATGGCGGCGGCGCTGGATAATTTCCTCGCGTTGCCGGGTGCGGAGAAAAAGGTTTTGATCCTCGGCGACATGCGCGAACTGGGGGACTTCTCCACGGAGGAGCACCGGGCGATCGTGGAGTGGCTTGCCGCTGTTGTACCCCCGGCGGAGTGCTATCTGGTAGGCCCGGAGTTTATGAAGGCGTTGCCGGAACCGGGTGACGGTATGCGGGTATTCCCATCGGCGGATGCGCTGGCAGAGGCGATTAAACGGGGGGATGCGGTGATCCGCAATTCCCATGTACTGGTGAAAGGGTCGCGTGGGATGGCGCTGGAGCAGCTCTATCCATCGCTTTAAATAACCTTGTTCGATATAGCTTTCGGGCTGCGCGCTCCGGGAGTGGCTGAGTAGCGGTCAGCGCGCAAGCCCGGCCATTCTGCGAATGGCGTGTCAGAGAACGAACCGTTACTGTTCCCGTCCCGTCAGTTGTCGGTCGATCAGAATCCCTTTGAAGAACCGTTCCGCCACGAGCAGTCCCTCCGGCTTCGACCGCGGGTAAGCCACCATGAAGTACCATACCGTATGCCCGTACTGGGCCATCAACGCCCGGAATTCGAATGCTTCGACCCCCAACAGATAGCTCCCGGAAAGGCTTCGCGCTTCGACATTCGGTATGGAGTAGTCGTTGCGGAAAAACTCGAATCCCTGCAAATTATTCTCTTGCAGCATATTGAGCAGGATCTGGCGCGTCGCGATGTCGCGATCCACCCCGAAGTCGGGTTGGTAGTCGATGCGGCTGGCCGTCACGCTGGCCACGCCCGGCTCCGACCATTGCCGGCTCACCGCGTTCAGCACCACCTGCCGCTGCACGGTGTCCGCCGTGATGCGGTCGTTCTCGCGTTGCAAAGAGTCCGCCGAGAAAGCCGCCTCTTTTTCCAGCGGGAACGGGAATTTGAGGGTCGCCCCCAGATCCTCGTAATAGCTGATCTGCCACGCTTTATTGAGCAAAGCGCCCATCGACGCGCTGCGGTTGTAGCGGTTCCACGCCCAGTAGCCGCCGATTCCGACCACGGTGACGAGTACGGCGATCGCCAACGCGAGCAGAGCCCGCCGCGCGGCTTTCCCTCGCATGATGGCGCGCCCGATCTTCCGCTGCACGCGCACCCCTTCCAAGGCGGTGTCGCTCACCGCCAACTCGCCGAGGTATTCTTCGTAACCGCGTCCCGGATTGCGTTTGCTCCACTCCGCGAAGCTGTTGTCCATCTTACGCTTGCACGCGGGACAGAAGACCATGTACTGCGACTTGATCTCGACCAGCCTGCCGCAATGATGGCATTCGATGTAATGCATCCCCTTCCTTATTTAGCGTCCGGCAGTCCGAGCGCATTCCGCTTGCTCCGGGTCACCACGAAATCCTTCAGATAATACGGCTCGTAATAGGCCACGTCCGCGAAATCCCCGGCGTTGAAAGCCGCTTCGGCCAGCGTCACGAGTCCGCGGGCCGACGAAGCCACCCGCGCGTACTTCGCCTGCGGCAGCAGGTCGGCGCATTTGGCCGCCCCGTTGCCGAAGACGAGCAGTTCCCGCCCCGCGGCGAAAATATTCGCAAAGCTCTCCGGCGTCAGGATATGCGCGCAGGTCTCCCCCAGCGGATTCAAAGCCGTGTCGAACAGCCGGGTGTAGACCTCCATGCGCCGGGCGTCGATCATCGGGGCCAGCACCGCCGTCTCCGGATTCTCGAGGTCGATGATCCCCGCTTCGAACTCCTCCATGGCGATGTTGGCCAGCGCCTTGAGCGAATCCACCGCGATCAGCGGCCGCCCCAGCGCATAGCACATCCCCTTGGCCGTCGAAACCCCGATCCGCAGCCCGGTATAGGATCCGGGGCCGCCTCCCACGGCCACGGCGTCCAGCTCGTCGGCATCCAGGCCGTTCTCCCGCAACACCTCGTCGATATAGACGCCCAGGTTATTGGCGTGAGCCTTGCCCTCGCCTCCGCTCTCGCGCAGCGAGATCATCCCGCCGTCCTTGGCCAGCGCCACCGAGCACACCTCCGTGCCCGTCTCTATGGATAGTATCAGTGCCATTTGTCGTTCCGATATAAGTCTTTCCGTTACTGCTTTACCGCCGTTGCCGCCGCCGTTAGCGATGCGACCGGCTGCACCTGCTGCCCGTCCTCGAGTTTTTTCGAAATGGCCGTGAACGGCGCCGTCACCACCTGCACGGTGGTGTCCAGCCCCTCGCCCGACACTTCGATGAACTGCTTGTCCTGGATGCCCGTCTTCACCGGCAGCATCCACACCCGCGAGCTGTCCGCGCGGTAGGCGAAAACCACCTCCTTGTTGGCGGCCCCCGGCCGCGTGGTCACCGCCTGTATGGGCACCGACAAGGTATGCCGCGTGTCGGTCTGAATATCGACTGTGGCCGACATGCCCGGCCGGAACGGGGACATTTCGAGTCCCGTTTCGTCCCGTTTGACCAGGTCGGCATAGGACTCCGGCAGGATATAGATCCGCACCTCGAAATTGGTCACCTGGTCGGACGCCGTGCCGCTGCCCGTCGCCGTGTTGGCGATGCGGGTCACCACCCCTTTGAACTTGCGCCCCAGGTAGGCGTCCACCTCGATCGCCGCCGTGTCTCCCAGCTCCACGCGCACGATGTCGTTCTCGTTGACGTCGGCCCGCACCTCCATCTGGGAGAGGTCGGCGATGCGGAGCATCTCGGTGCCGGCCATGGTCGCCGTCCCCACGACGCGTTCGCCCAGCTCCACATTCAGCTTGGAGACCGTCCCCCCGCTGGGGGCGAAGATGGTGGTTTTATACAGGTTCTCGTCAGCCTCTTTGAGCGAGGCTTCGGCGCTGCGGATATTGAATTCGGAGGTTCGCACCTGGGCCTGCAAACTCCGGTACTGGGCCTCGGCGCTCTGGAAATCGGCTTCCGAAATGGCTTTCTGCTCGAACAGTTGCTTTTGCCGCTCGTAGGTCTGCTCGGCCAGCACCAGCTGCGAGCGGGTCTGCTCCAGCTGCGCTTTGGACGAGTTGAGCGTGGCTTCGGCCCGCTCCTGCATCGACTGGTAAGTGTCGGGCTTGATCTTCAGCAACAGCAATCCTTTTTTGACTTGCTGCCCCTCTTCGACGTTGAGCTCGACGATCTCGCCCGACACGTCGGGCGAGATCTTGACCTCCGTGACCGGTTGTACGCGGCCGTTGGCCGAGATCAGTTCCACGATGGTGCGTACCTCCGGTTTGCCGAGGGTCACCTGTTCCAGCGGTTCGGGCCACAGCAGGCCGCTTCTCTTCCCTGCAACCAGCAGGACGACGATCAGGAGGATGGAACTCCAGATAATCAACCGCCGTTTTTTCTTATTCTTTTTTGCCATAACACAGTAATCGTCGTTCGTTTATTGACTCTGGCCGCAGCCTGCGGGGAGTGCTTGCAGGCTGCGGCCTGACTTGGGGATTTGGGCTGCTCGTTCTTTCGTTTTCGGCCTGCGCGTTCGGGGGGCGGGCGCAAGGCGGCCCGCCCTTTTAACAGGGAGGCTCAGCTATTCGTTTTTTATCTTTACGGGCGTCCCCCGTCACTTCAGGGCGCCCGGCGGTTCTGGCGAACCGCGCAAAAGAACTCGGCTACTCGCTCTGTCGGGTTCGTCCCCGGCGCGCCACCCCCCCCGCCGCTGAAGCGACGCTGCGCTCAAGGCTGCCGTTACCACGGAAACACAGCTACCCGTTCACCCGTTTTACGCTTTACAGCGTGATCTCCACCCCGCGGTAGAAATCGAGGATCTTCATCTTGAAAATATATTCGTAGCGGGCCTGGAGCATCAGCGACTGTGCCGTCAGCAGGTTGTTCTTCGCCACATTGTAATCTACCGCCGTGGCCGCCCCCGCGTTGAACTTCTGTTCTGTGTTGCGGAACGACTCCGCGTTGGAGACCACGCTGCTCTGAGCCGAATTGTACCGCTCCAGCGCCCCCGAAGCGTCCGTCCACGCCTGCTGTATCTCTTTGTAGAGCCGGTCCTCGGCCAGCTTCACGCTCAAATCCGCATTGCGCAGCGCGATCTTGGTTTTGCGCACGTTGTTGCGCGTGTTCAGCCCCCCGAAGATCGGCACCGACATATTGAACTGCAAAGCCGACGATGCGTTGTCGCCCAGCTGGTCGAAGAAAGGGTATTTGGTGTAATACGGTCTGCCGTCCGGCCCCAGCTGGGGTTTCTGCCTTGCGTCCGACCAGCTGCTCCCGTAGCTCGCCCCGAAGCTCAGCGACGGGTAGTACCGCGCACGGGCCAGCGAAACGTCCTGTTCGGCCATCTTGCGCTGCCATTTGGCCACTTCGATCCGCGGCAGCCCCAAGGCCACGTCGTACACCTCGCCCACGTCGCGAAGCCCGTGCGCATCCATCTCCGCCTCCAGCGTCGCGCTGTCCGGCACCGCCACGTCGAAGTCCGGCACGTCCCGCAGCTCCAGCAGCTGCGTCAAAGTGAGCAGGGCGTTGATCTGCTGGTTCTTGTAATTGACCAGGTTGTATTGCTCCGAAGCCAGCTGCGCTTCCAGCTCCAGCCGGTTGCCGATCGGCAGCGCCCCCGCCTCGACCAGTTTGGCCGTCCGTTCGATCTGGCTTTCGAGCGTGGCGATCTGGGCCTGCGACACGGCCACCTGTTCCTTGTTGTAAAGCACCTGGAGATAGGCTCCCGCCACCGAGATGGTGATCTCGTTCTTGATCCGCTCCACGTCCTGCACCGAAGCCATCAGGCTGAACTCCGCCCGGCGCATGGCGTGCATCTTTTGCATCCCGGCGAAAACGGTGGTGCTCAGCGAGAGGTTTCCGCTGGCGTTCTGCACGGTCTGTCCCGACACGTAGCTGTAGGTCGTCGGGTCGAGCGACCGGCCGAAAGAGACGTTGTAACCCAGTCCCGCATTGAGGTTGGGCAGGTAATTCAGCTTGGTCTGGGCATTGTCCACCCGGGCCGTTTCGACCGTGTTCAGCCCCTGCTTGACCTGTATGTTGTGTTCCACGGCGTGGCGGATGCACCGCTCGATGTCCCACGCCTCGCCTGCGCGGGCGGTCAGGCCCGGCGCGGCCAACAGGACCAGAAGAGAGCCGGAAAGGATGCTCGATCTCATAAGGCAAAAGAATGTAGGCGGCAAGGTACGAAATTTATTTGTGAAACAGACCGGCCTGCGGTTCGCTTCCGGAGAGTTTCGCATTCGCCGGTCGTTCGGTTCTGCTTTTCGTCTCCCCCTTCCGTATCCCCGTCACTCCCGTACGCAGCGAACGGAAAAGCAGTCGCCGCGAGGATTGGTCTGGTTGACGGCCTTTGAAAGATAAATCGACAACGTCCTGGCGTGATGGTTTCCGGCGTCGGTGAGCGATGTGGACCACCACCAGCCGCGCTCGCTGTTCCCCAGGAATTTTCCGTTGGCGCACGATCGTCCTCCGCAGATATTGAGCACCGTATGGACAGGATAAGCCGGCAATTCATATCCCCCGTCCACACCCGGATAGGGGGGTATTTGCACGACCTGTGTCAGCAGGTGGTCGGGCCACGGCGTTTCGATGTCCGTGCCGCCGCGCGGCACCCGCCACCCCGCCGGACAGGGGTCGAAAAGGGTTTTGACACCATCCTGCCAGCGGACATTGTCCTGCGGCGAAGTCCAGTCGCCCTCGGTGCCGGTACCCGCGAAATAGAAGCCGGAGAGGTTGCGGCCGAAAAAACGTAACTTTGCCCAAGTCAATCCGTAAAACCACTCTATGCGAAACCCGTACATCAGCTTTTTACAGGCTTTCGGCATCCTTCTGGTGGTCGCCGGGCACGCCTTCCCCACCGCCGGGCACGGCAGTCCCCTCTACCAGTGGATATACAGCTTCCATATGCCCTTGTGGGTCTTCCTCTCCGGCTACCTGCTGCGCTACACCGCACCGCCCGCCGCTACGGGGAGCTGCCCGTTGGCCGGGATCCGTTTCGGGGGACGGGGCGGGTTCCTCGATAAGAAAGTCCGGCGGCTGCTGGTGCCCTACCTGCTTATCAGCACGTTGGTTTTCCTGCCCAAAGCGTGGCTCAGCCGATGGGCTGTGAAGCCCGTAGAGCTGTCGTGGAGCGCCTACTTTGAGATGCTGCTCATCCCTGCGAAAAACGTGATCGTCTATTACTGGTTCCTGCCCACGATTTTCATCCTACTGACCGGGAGTGTGCTGGGGGCGAAACTGGCGGCCCGGATGCGGATCGGCGGACGCATTCCCCTTTGGGTGTGGCCGGTCGCTGCGCTGGCGCTCTCGGTGTTCAATCCGTTGGCGGGCGTGGCGTGGCTCAACCTGGGGGGCGTCGTCAAGTTCGCCTTCTTTTTCGTGCTCGGCATTGCCTACTGCGCCTATCAGGGCGACATAGACCGCGGACTTTATCTGGGAGGGCCGTGGACTACGGCGGGCTGGGGAGCGACCTCCGTGGCGCTGGCGGTGACGGGATACGGGAGCCTCAACCCGCTGTTCGGCCAGCTCGCCGCCGTGTGCGGCATTCTTTTTGCCCTGTCGCTGGGGCATGCCTACCTGCAGGCGGGGTTCCGTTTCCTCGCGCCGCTCGACGGGACGACATACGCCATTTTCCTCTTTTCGTGGTTCCCGCAGTCGGCCCTGCGGGTGCTGCTCTACGATTACGGGCACCTCAGCCCGTGGATCGGCGTACCGCTCAGTACGCTGGCGGGGGTGGCCCTGCCGTGGCTGTTGTACCGATGGCTCCAATACGGCAAGCGGACGCGCGCCGGGCGGATCGCGGCCAGTTTGCTGGGGCAGTAGCGCCGGAACTTTTTTGTACCTTTAGGGCTGTGAAATTTTAAACCCATGAAAAAACTCTTTATCCTCCTTTTTACGGCCCTGGCGGCGACCGCTTCCTGGGGCGCCCCCAAACCGACGGCGAAACCGGCCCCGGTACGCGTGGCCTGCGTGGGCAACAGCATCACCTACGGGATGCTGGTCGAAGACCGTGAGAAAAACTGCTATCCGGCCGTGTTAGGGCGGATGCTCGGCGAGGGCTACGACGTCCGCAATTTCGGGCACAGCGGGGCCACGCTGCTCAACAAGGGGCACAACCCGTACACCAAGACGAAAGAGTATGCCGAGGCGATAGCTTTCCGGCCGGACATCGCCGTGATCCATCTGGGGATCAACGACACCGACCCGCGCAACTGGCCGAACTACCGGGACGAGTTCATTCCGGACTATGCGGCCCTGATCGAGAGCTTCCGGAAGGCCAATCCCGGAGTTAAAGTCTATATCTGCCGCATGACACCGATCCCGCACCGCCACCGGCGGCTCAAGGCGGGCACGCGCGACTGGCACCGCCAGATACAGGAGGCCATCGAACTGGTGGCGAAGGGGCAGCACACGGAGCTGATCGACCTCGAATCGGTGCTGATCGACCGGCCCGAACTGCTGCCGGACGCGGTGCATCCGAACGCGGAGGGGGCGAAGTTGTTGGCCGAACGGATCTACAGCGCCATCACGGGCGATTACGGCAAGCTGAAAATGTCGCCGGTCTACACGGACAATATGGTACTTCAGCGCGGGTCGGACACTCGGATCGGCGGCGTTGCCAATGCGGGGCGGTTGGTGACCGTGACGCTCTCGAACGCGGCGGCCAAAGCGTTGAAATCGCGGCGCATGAAAACCGGGACGGTCTATGCCACGGACACGGTGACCGCAGGCCCGGACGGACGGTGGCAGGTAAAGCTTTCGCTGGAAAAGGCGCTGCCTTCGGCGATTCTGACGATCTCGACGCCGGACACCACGGCGACCTACCGCAATGTGGGGGTGGGCGAGGTATGGATGGCCAGCGGGCAGTCGAACATGTCGTGGCCGGTAGTCAATTCGGCGGAGCGGCGGGAGGCGCAGCCGAACGCCGCTATCCGGCTGTTCCGGGCGAACCCCACCTTTGCCGACGAGCGGGGCAGGCTGGACAGCGCGGAGCTGGAGCGGCTGAACCGGCTGGATTATATCCGCAACCCGCAGGGCTGGGTGCCGGGCAGCGACACGGCCCAAGTGGAGGCTTTCTCGGCGGTGGCGTGGTTTTTCGGCCAGATGCTGAGCGACTCGCTGGGGCCGGACGTTCCGGTCGGGCTGATCGAGACCTCGCTGGGGGGCGCTCCGGCCGAGGCTTTTATCGAACGGCATGTGTTGGAGGATGACCCGGTGTTGGTCGACGTGCTGTACGACTATCGCAACAACGAGATGGCGCAGGATTGGGTGCGGAGCGTGATGAAGGGTAATCTGGAGGGGGTGCGGAACCCGTTGCAGCGGCATTTTTTCGACCCGGCTTACCTGTATGAAAGCCGCATCGCGCCGCTCGCCGAAGGATACGATATCAGGGGGGTGATCTGGTATCAGGGCGAGAGCAACGCGCACAACGCGGAGCTGCACGAGAAGCTTTTCCCGGCGGTGATAGCGAGTTTCCGGAAAGCATTCGGCGAACCGGAGATGCCTTTTTATTTTGTGCAGCTTTCGTCGTTGAACCGACCGAGTTGGCCCCATTTCCGCGACAGCCAGCGACGGCTGGCTAAGGAGATGCAAATGTGGAATGTGGCAATGGCGGTCAGTTCGGACCGGGGAGATTCGACGGACGTGCATCCGCGGCACAAGAAACCGATCGGCGAAAGGCTGGCTTTGTTGGCTCTGGACGGCAGGGATCGCTGGCACAGCGACTATCACAGTCCGGAGCCGGCTATCGTAACGCGGGACGGCAAAGGGGCGGCCATCCGTTTCGACCAACCCGTCACTACGAAAGACGGTGGCGCCCCGACCACGTTCGAGTTGGCGGGAGAGGACGGGATATTCCATCCGGCTACGGCGCAGATGACCGGAGAGAATACAGTGATCGTGAGTGCTCCGGAAGTCTCTACGCCCGTATATGTACGCTATGGCTGGCAGCCGTTTACGCGCGCCAACCTTTGCGGGACGGGGCAGCACAAATTGCCGGTGTCGACCTTTAAAAAGTATGTTTTCATCCGGTAAAAGATGTTCCTGCTGCTGATCGGCATATTTCTGGCGGGGATCGCGCTGGTGGCGTTGGAGGACCGCGTCGGCATCAACAAGACGGCTTCGGCCCTGTTGATGTCGGTGGTGCTGTGGGTGATTGTGGCCCTGTCGGGGACGGTGCCGGACATCACGCAACCTTTCACCGACCATCTGGGTGACGTGGCGGATACGCTCTTTTTCGTCATGGGCTCCATGGTGATCGTGCAGCTGATCGATGTCCACGGCGGGTTCCGCGGCATCACCGACCGCATCCGCACCACCCGGAAACGCAGGATGCTTTGGATCACCGGCTTCCTGACCTTTTTCCTCTCCGCCCTGCTGGACGACCTGGCCACGGGTATCGTGATGATCGCCCTGCTGCGTAAATTCATTCCGGACAAAAACGACCGGCTGGTCTATGCCTGCATGACCGTCATCCCGGCTAATGCGGGCGGCTCGTGGACGCCGATCGGGGACGTGACGACGATCCTGCTCTGGACGGGGGGCAACCTCACGCCGCTCCACCAGATAGGGCACCTATTCCTGCCGGCGCTGGTGTCGATGGTCGTGCCGCTCGGTATCGCGACCCGCTTTTTCAAGCGGGGCGAGGACTGGAGCGCGACCCCTGCCCCGCAGAAGATAACTCTGTCGCCGGCGGCGGGGCGCAAATCGCGCATCATCATCCTGTTGCTGGGGGTCGGCACGATGGCTTTGGTGCCGATGTTCAACGAATGGACGGGGCTGCCGCCGTTCATGTTCCTGATGTTCGGCCTGCCGCTGCTGTGGATCTACACGGACTTGATGTACAAGCGGTCGAACGAGGCCGGGGGAGCTGGCCGGGTGACGCAGGTGCTCTCGCGGGTCGACATGTCCACGATACTCTATTTCCTGGGGATACTGATGAGCGTGGCGGCGCTGGACACGTCGGGCCAGTTGCAGAAGGCGTCGCATTTCCTGAGCGGGGAGATTCACAACCCGCTGGGGCTGGGCTTCGTGATCGGGATGGTGTCGTCGTTTGTGGATAATGTGGCGCTGGTGGCGGCCACGATGAGCATGTACCCGGTCGATCCGTCGTCGCTGGATTTCATGATGAATGGGCAGTTCTGGACGTTCCTGGCCTACTGTGCGGTGACGGGGGGCAGTCTTCTGGTCATCGGCTCGGCGACGGGGGTGACGGTCATGGGGATGGAGAAGATCTCGTTCATGTACTACCTCAAGCGGTTCTCGCTGATCGCCCTGGCGGGGTATGCGGCCGGAGCCCTGACCTACCTGCTGCTCTTTTAGCCGTACGTTTATTTGTAAAGAGCCGGAGGGTACTGTTCTTTTTGTGAACAAAAAGAACCAAAAAAACTTTGGAGGATGCTTGCGCATCCTAAATCTATCACAGCCTTAACTTTTGGGGTGCGGTGAACGGCGGCCATAAGCCGTAATTACTCCAAGGCCGCCGCTCCCGCACCCCAAAGAAGAAGTCTTTCGGCAGACTGAGGAGTAGCTTAGCTGGCTCAAAAGTTCTTTGGGTCCCTTTCTTTCAAGAAAGGGACGGTTGCCTCCAACCCATTGCAAAATAAACGTACCTTTGCAGAGTAGTATGCTTCCGTTTTTCATAGCCCGGCGGCACCTGTTCAGCCGTAAGTCCCACTCGGTGATCAACCTGATCGCCGGGGTGAGCGTTGTCGCCGTCGCCGTGCCCGTTATGGCGTTGGTCGTGATCCTCTCGTTCCACAACGGATTGGGCGACTTCATCGGGAAGATGTACAGCGAATTCGACTCCCAGTTGCGCGTGACTCCCCAGGAGGGGCAGCTGTTCGAAGCATGCGGAATGCAGGAAAGCATAGCGGCCCTGCCCGAAGTGGAAGCCGTGAGCGCTACTGCCGAGCAGAACGTGCTGATCGCCTATTCCGACCGGCAATGGATCGCCATGATGCGCGGCGTGGATTCCGCTTACACGCACGTAGTGCCCATCGAGCGGCGGATGGTGCAGGGGAAATACCGTTTGCGGCACGGCGATCTGGACGAAGCCGTTATCGGGCAGGGAGTGGCCTACGCGCTCGGCGTGCAGACCGCGTTGCCCGAACCGTTGCAGCTGTATGCCATCCGTCCGGGCAGCGGCAACCCGTCGTTCCTGCCCACCGGCCTTTACCATACGGCGCGCGTCCGGCCTGCCGGGATCTACGCGTTGGACGAGCAGACCGATTCTCGCTATATCTTCGTCCCGCTGGAGTTCGCCCAGCGGCTGGCCGGAGCGGGCGGTAAAGTCTCCTCACTGGAGATACGGCTGAAAGACGGCGTGCCGGAAGAGGCGAGCAAACGGGCCGTTTCCGCCGTTGCGGGGCCGGGTTTCGACGTGAAGACCCGCTTCGAGCAGAAAGAGACCGTTTACCGGATGGTGGCCCAGGAGAAGTGGATCATCTACCTGCTGCTGATGTTCGTGGTGCTGATCGCCGCGCTGAGCCTGGTGGGGTCGGTGGTGATGCTGGCGGCGGACAAGGAGCGCGACCGCGGGATGTTGTTGGCGATGGGAGGCACGCCGCAGCTATTGCGGCGGATTTTCACGTGGGAAGGAACGCTGATCACCGTCGGCGGCGTGGCGGTCGGACTTTTGCTGGGCATCGGTTTCGCCGTGCTGCAACAGCGGGCCGGCATCATAAAAATGGCCGGCGACGCGTTCCTTATGGATGCCTATCCCGTGCGGATCGAGCCGTTCGACCTGTTAGCCGTGGCGGGGGGCGTATTGTTGCTGGGGACGGCTGTCAGCGCGCTGACGGCCGCCGGATTGATCAAACGGAAATGAGAAAATACATATACATAGCATTGGCCGCGCTTGTCTTATCGGCGTGCCACCGCGGGCCGCGGGCCATACCGGAGGGAACCATGCGAACCATCATGCGCGAGGCGCTGGTCAGCCAGGCGATCCTCCAGGTGGATAAATCCGCACCGGACGGCCTGCCGCGCGATTCGCTCGACTTGCAGACCCGCATACTGGAAAAATACGGCTACACGATGGAGGATTTCCGGTTCACGATCCGCGAGATGTCCATGCGCAAGAGCAACCCGCTGGCCAATATCCTCAGCGGGGTGGCCACGGACATCAAGCAGTCGCGGATCGTGGCCGAAGCGCGGTACAAAGAGCAGTTGCGGATCGACTCGGTCGCACAGGCGCGGACTTCCGACACGGTGTTCCGCAGCGACACGGTGCTGAGGGGCAAACTGGACGGCTACAAGATCGTTTACACGGGACCCGTGGCGGGGGATTCCGCCGTGGCGCCGGGGATATACAAGATCGAGTTCGATTACTCCACGGGAGGTCATGCCCGCTCCTATACCAAGTCGGTGCGCGCGCGGCGTATAAACAGGGCCGGAAAACTGGCCGAGAGCACGCTGTGGCTTCCGACGGCCAAGGATACCGCCGCTTACGAAGGCGAGATCAAGGTAGACACCGATGTTAAATTGCTGGAGATAACGCTCTCCGAGACCCTGAGGCCGGATATTCCGAAAGACACCTGTTACCTGGCCGGTATCCGGCTGGTGCACGTCCTTCCGGTGCGCCAGGCACGGGCTTTGCACCTCAGGCAGATAACCGGATTCCCGGAACAATTGGATTCCTATTATGAAAAACGTTACCTCGACAGCCTCGCGCAGCGTGGCGGCACCCTACCTCCTTTCACCGGACGGTAAACTGATCCGGAACGGCGTCGTGCATTTCGATGCGGACGGCACCGTGCTGGGCGTGGAGCAGTGCGACCGGATCGATTCTCTGCCCCGAACCGAATACCACAACGGCATCCTCATTCCGGGGATGACCAACGCCCACTGCCATCTGGAACTTTCGTTCTTCCGGGGGGCTATCCCCCGGCATGCGGGCATGGTGGAGTTTATCCGGCATGTGGTGTCCAAGCGTAACGACTATTCGCGCGAGGAGCAGGTGGAGCGGGCCATCGAAGAGGACTTGTCCATGTGGCACGAGGGAATACAGGCGGTGGGGGACATCAGCAACGATACGACCTCTTTCCCGGCCAAGGTCAAAGCCATGCGGGAGGGGAGGACGCGTTACCATACGTTCGCGGAGTTTTTCGGGATGCCGGCGGATGCCGATGCCGAAGAGTTTTACCATAGATCTGTGGACCCGTTGCTGGCGGCGGCGAAGGCGGACGGACTGGAGATCACGCCGACGCAGCATTCGACCTATTTCATGTCGGACAAGCTGTTCCGGCTGGCGGCGGATTCGCCGCTGATGTCGATCCATTTTATGGAGACTCCGGCGGAGGTGGAGTTTTTCGATCGCCGGGGGGGGATTTACGATATGGTGAAGGAGTCGGCGGGTCGGGAGCCGGATTTCCTGGCTTACGGGGGGCATGCGGAGCGGCTGGTGGCCTCTTTGCCGAAGGAGGCGCACCTGATCCTGATCCACGACACGCAGATGCGGCGCCAGGATATGGAGCTGATCCTGAACTATTTCGAGGATGTGACGTTCGTGCTCTGCCCGCGGTCGAACTACTATATCGACGCAGATTTCCCGCCGGCGCAGATGCTTTACGAGGCGGGGGCGCGGGTGGCTCTGGGGACGGACAGCCTGTCGTCGAACACTTCCCTGTCGCTGGCGGAGGAGATTAAGTGGCTGTCGGCCCATAATCCGGATATTCCCCTGGAGGCGGTTTTGCAGTGGGCGACGCGAAACGGGGCGCGGGCTTTGCGACTGGAAGACGCGATCGGGAGTTTCGAGCAAGGCAAACGGCCGGGGGCGGTGCTGCTGACGGGGGTCGATTTCCCGTCGATGCGCCTCACGGACGTGGCTCGTACGGTACGCTTATTTTAACCGTTCGTTTTATCTCTACCCGCACCGCACTGTCGCTTTCTTGAAAGAAAGCTCCGCAAAGAACTTTCGAGGATGCTTGCGCATCCTAAATCTATCACAGCCTTAGCTTTTGGGGTGCGGTGAACGGCGGCCATAAGC
>CANQXP010000019.1 GCA_947627885.1 uncultured Rikenella sp. | reverse complement strand
CGATAAAGCCCAGGAACCGTACCTGTTCGCCCAGTCCCCGTCGCGCTACCTCGCTTCGCAGGTGCTCCATATAAGCCTCTTTGCCTTCGGGAGTTTTCCCCGCCAGCACGAAAACGATGTGCGGTGCGGTCTCCCGCAGCCCCGCCGCCAAATCAAGGATGAATCCGACCCCCTTTTCCGGCATGATCGTCCCGGCGAAGGCAATCAGGAATGTGTGGTCGCCCAAGCCCAACTCCCGGCGCAGGTCAATGTTAGGGGCCTCCGCATCCGGCCGGACGCTGTTAGTAATGACCGTCATGCGATCCGCCGCTATCTTCGGGCCGGACGAAAGGAACGCTCTTTCGGCTTCCGCCGATACGAAGATCAGCCGGTCGATATGCCGATAGAGCCAAGGGTAGTGCAGGCTCTTTTTCGCCGGGCGGCACAGGTGGCGGGTCATGACCACCCGCACGTCGAGCCCGTATAATTTCCGGGCCAGAAGCGCTGCGGTCGCATGTTTGAAGATATGGGTATGGATTACCTCTATTTTATGCTCTTCGACCAGCCGGGCCAGACGATGTATGGCGCCCGGATCGTAAGGCCCCCTGAAGCGCAGGGTGCAGGTGTTCAGTCCGAGGAACCGCTCGGCCAGTATGTCGCACGGAGGGATCACGACGCTTACGTCGTGACCCGCTTCCGACAGGCTGCGGGAGAGCTCCCACACGTATCTCTCGCCCCCGCCCCAGCCCTTGTTCGGTACGATCTGCAAGATGTTCATAGGACGAATATACACATTTTATGCGTCACTTCCGCCGGAACATCCATTTGAAGATCAGTATGAAGATCAGGAGCGACGAAGCCCACAGGAGGAACTTGGCGTAAGAGAGGTCGGATCGGGTGTTGATCAGCAGCACCGAACCGATGAACAACCCGACGAGGATAATGGCGTAAGCCATCCGGAACCCGACGTTCCGCACCGCTTTTTGCAGCAGCTCGCTATTTTCGAAACTGATATTGTGGCGAATCTCCCCCTGTTTGAGCTTGTAGAGAACCTCGCTCACGTCGGTGGGCAGGTTCAGCGCGAGGTTGGCATAGTTTTTCAACGTTTGGTACAGCTCCCCGGCCAGTTTGCGCGGCGAGAAGCGGTGCATGATCACGTCCTTGGCATAGGGCGTGATCAGCGGAGTAAAGGGAATGTCCGGGTCCAGTTTTTCAGCCACCTTCTGGATGGTCGCCAACGATTTGACCAGCATGAAGATACCGCTCGGTATCTGAAGCGAATATTTAGTGATCAGGTTGATGCACTGCTGGATCATGCCGGCATAGTCCAGCTTGTCGATCGGCACGTGGCTGTACTGCGCCGTCAGCTGTTGCAGGCTGAAAATGAGTTCGTCGCGTTTTTTGAAGAAGCGCACGTTGCACAGGGTGATCAGCGAATCGGCGATCATCGTCGGGTCGCGTTTGACGAAGCCCAGCGAAATGTTGGCCAGGAAATCCATGTCCCTCGGCGTCAGTACGCCCACCATTCCGAAGTCGATGAATGCAATCACGTTGTCCGGCATGATGAAAAGGTTGCCCGCGTGGGGATCGGCATGGAAAAAGCCGTACCGCAGGATCATCGTCAGCAGGGCGTTGGCTCCGTTCAGCGCGATCTGCTGCGTGTCGAGTCCGTTGGCTTTCAGCACCGTCGGGTCGTCCGGGGTGATCCCCGTGATCCGCTCCATCACCAGAAGCCGCCGGGACGTGTAGTCGAGGTAAACTTTCGGTATGTAGACCGTCGGCTCGTTTTCGAACATCTGCTGGAAGCGGAGGATATTCGCTGCTTCGTTGTTGTAGTCCAGTTCGCGCAGGATGCTTTCGCCGAATTCGTCCACCACGCCGATAATATTGATCGCCGCCATCTCCGGATAGTTCTTGGCCAGCTTGGCCGCCAGAAAACGCATCAGGTAAAGGTCGAGCTTGATCTTCTGCTCGATCTTGGGCCGCCTGATCTTGACGATCACGGGCGAGCCGTCCAGCAGCGTGGCGCCGTAAACCTGCCCGATGGATGCCGAGGCCATGCAAGTTTCATCGAAGGTTGCGAACACCTTTTCGATCGGCGCGCTCAGTTCGTCCTCGATCAGGTTGCGCGCCAGCTGGTCGTCGAACGGCAGGGCGCGGGACTGCAGTTTCTTCAGCTCTTTGCGGAAGCGTTCCGATACCACGTCGGGACGGTCGGCCAGTATCTGGCCGAACTTGATATAGGTGGGGCCCAGGTCTTCGATGGTCAGGCGCAGCCTCTCCTCGGTGGTATACACGGGTTTGGACTGCTGTATTCGCCGCTTGCGGATGCGCCGTCCCATCCAGGTGCGCGCGATCAGCTCGTCGAACCCCTGGTGGATCAGGATCCCGGCGATCTCCAGCGCCCGGTTGACCTTCAGGTAACTGATGTATATATTGGTCAGTTTCATTTACCGGCTATCTTTTCGAGATTGTCGTTCAGTTTGTCGATCGCCTCGGTCAGGCGGTCGATCTTCTTTTCCAGTTCGGCCGTTTCGGCCACGGTGCTGCCGGTCAGCTGCTGGAAAAAGAGGTGCTGGTCCAGCATATCCACCAGTTGGTCGATACCTCCGGCCACCTGTTCCGCGGTCTCGGCCGAGGTGCCCACTTTATCTTCGATCAGCGAGCTGACTTTGTCCACGAATTTTTCCCGGTCGCTGGCCGCTGCGGCAATGGCGGCGCGCAGCAGCAGGTTCATCGTACTGTTCATAGTTAACTTTCCGTTAAGATTTCACAAACTTATGCGTATTTCGATAATTATACGTTAAACTTGTAATAATAAAAATGATATAAGCCGGAAACGGGCAAGCACGCTTGCCGGATCGTGGCGCGGATTTGGTTTATGCAAATATCGGACAAAACTATGAATTACCGGGTGTTGATTGTGGATGACGAGGCGGACATCCTCGAATTTATCCGTTACAACCTGAAAAAGGAGGGCTACGAAGTCTTCACAGCGGCCGATGGCATAGAGGCCTTGAAAATAGCGGCCGATGTTTCGCCGCACTTGGTGCTGCTGGACGTGATGATGCCGAATATGGACGGGATGGAGACCTGCCGCCAGCTGCGGAAGATGCCGCAGACCGAGGATGCCGTGATCGCGTTCCTCACGGCTCGTTCGGAGGATTACTCGCAGGTGGCCGGGTTCGATGCCGGGGCCGATGATTATATCGCCAAGCCGGTCCGCCCGAATGTGCTGGTGAGTCGCATACGTGCGCTGCTCAAACGGGTGGACAGCGGCGCTCCGGCTATTCCGGAAACTCCTGCCGGGCCGGATAACCGTTCGCTGATTATCGACCGGGAGCGGTATCTCGTGGTCAAAAACGGCGAGGAGATCGTGCTGCCGCGCAAGATGTTCGAACTGCTGGCGTTGCTTTATTCCAAGCCGCAGAAGGTATTTCTCCGGGACGAAATATTCACGGCGGTGTGGGGCGACGATGTGGTGGTCGGGGAGCGTACCATCGACGTGCATATCCGCAAACTGCGCGAGAAGATCGGCGCCGACTATATCGTAACCGTCAAAGGGGTGGGGTACAAGTACCGGGACGCGCACGAAGCCTAAAACGGCATTTCTTTTGCTGAAGAAGATACCCGGACGGAAAAATCGCTAACTTAGCGTTATGGACCTATGGAGTATCGTCATATATGCGCTGCTGGTATTCTATTTCCTGGTGGTGATCGCCACGGTTTTCACCGTGCTTCACGAGCGGCGCGACCCGGTCAGGGCTTTGTCGTGGATAGCGGTTATCGTCCTGCTGCCCTTTATCGGCATCGGGCTTTTCATCTTCTTCGGGCAGGACTACCGCAAACAGAAAATTTTCAACCGCAAGGAGATCAAGGACCTCAAACAGTTCGAACACCTCAGTTACAAGCAATTGCGGGAGATCGACAGCTTCGCCAATCCAGAAGTGGTTTCGAACCGGGAGATCATCACCCTGCTGCTGAACAACAATAAGTCCCTGCTGACCACCAATAACCGTCTGGAGGTGCTGAACGACGGCCGGCAGACCTTCTCGTCGCTGATCGACGCCCTGAAAAGGGCGGAATCTTTTATCCATCTGGAGTACTATATTTTCGAGAACGACGACCTGGGCGGCGAGATCGCGGACATCCTGAAAGCCAAGGCGCAGGCCGGGGTCGAGGTGCGTTTCATATATGACGACGTGGGGAGCTGGAACCTCAAGCGGAGCTTTATCCGGTCGCTGCGCGAGGCGGGGGTGCAGGTGCACTGCTTCATGCCGGTCGTGTTCCCGTGGCTGACCAGCAAGATCAACTACCGGAACCATCGCAAGATCGTGGTGATCGACGGGAAAGTGGGGTTTACGGGCGGACTGAATATCGCCGACCGTTACCTGCACGGAACCAAGCACGGCCCTTGGCGCGACACGCACCTCAAGATCCAGGGCACGGCGGTGCACATGCTCCAGCTGACGTTCCTCACGGACTGGTATTTCGCCACGGGAATCCAGTTGCGGGACAAGGAGAAATACCTAACCTTGTATGACGAGTATATGGGAGATACGGCGGTGCAGATCGCCACGTCGGGGCCGGACTCGGACTGGGCCACGATCATGCAGGCCTACTTCGCGGCGATAAACAAGGCGACGGATCATATCTATATCTCGACGCCGTACTTTACGCCGGGCGAGTCGCTGCTGACGGCGCTTAAAGTGGCTTCCCTGAGCGGGATCGACGTGCGGATCATGCTGCCTTCGCGCTCGGACAGCAAGATCGTCTACTGGGCTTCGCGATCGTATGTCGCGGAGCTTCTGGAAGCCCGGATCAAAGTCTATCTCTACAACGAGGGGTTCAACCACAGCAAGATTATGACCATCGACAACCATTTCAGCTCGATCGGCACGGCGAATATGGACAACCGGAGTTTCGAGGACAATTTCGAGGTGACGGCCATGATATACGATCATGGGATCACGGACCAGATCGAACGGCGGTTTCTGGAGGATCTGGATGGGTGCACCAAACTGACCCGGAAACGGTGGGCTACGCGCTCGCGCATGGATATGTTCAAGGAGTCGGTGGCGAGGCTGTTCAGCCCGTTGCTCTAACCGAAAAATGGAGTATCTTTGTAACTTATATTAAAATACTTTCGGATGAAAAAAATTCTCCTCGCAGCGTGCATCATATTAGGCGGATTCTCCGGTGTTCGGGCACAATCTTTGTTCCAGTTCGGGGTCAAGGGCGGCCTGCTGGTCAACAGCTCTGACCTGAAATACACCTTCTCAGGCAACCGGGAGCGGTACGATAAAAGCAGCACCAAACCGGGTTTCGAGCTCGGTTTCCAGGCACGGCTGCGCCTGCCGCTGGGCTTCCTGCTCCAGCCGGAGATCGTGTACAGCCGCACGAGCGGTACTTTCCCGATTGACGAAACTAATGGTGGGGGCGGGCAGTACGGCGACAAACTGAAGATCCGCTCCAACTGGATCGAGGTGCCGGTGCTGGTGGGATGGAAAATCTCGATCGTGCGCCTGATGCTGGGGCCGTCGTTCCGCTTCCCGATGGACGAAGTGATGAACGCGGGGGTGAATGAGGCCAAAGTGGCGCCGAGGCTCCAGAGCTTCGTGATGGGTTACCAGGCGGGCATAGGGATCGACCTGGGCCGGCTGACCGTCGATGCGCGGTACTGCGGCAACTTCACCAATATTACGGACAAAGGGGTTACGGACATCTATACGCCCAACTTGAAGGTCAACGAGCGCAAGGTGGCTATTTCGATAGGCTATATGATTCTCAAATAATATTATCTGCTTGAACTGAACTATGAGTGAAAAGATCATCGACCTCGGCGGGGTCATAGACCCGATGGATTTCTACGGGCCGGCCAATGCCAACTTCAACTACCTGACGGGGAAATTCCCGCAACTGAAGATCGTGGCGCGCGGAGGAACGATGAAACTTTTAGGTTCGGAAGAGCAGATCGCCCGTTTCGAGGATCGGTTCGCGCAGTTGATACGTTATTACCAACGTTACGGGCATATTTCGCCGCAGGTACTGGATCAGGTTTTCGACACGCCGCTCCATGCGCGGCCTGCCTCCGCTCCTGCCGGGGTGAACGGTGCGAGCGGGAATGGCGGCGGCGACGGTTCGGTGGCCGACGATGTGACCGTGTACGGGAATAACGGAAATATTGTCCGGGCCCGGACTGCGAACCAGCAGAAACTGGTCGAGCTGTATGACAAGAACGACCTGCTGTTCGCCGTGGGGCCGGCGGGGAGCGGGAAGACCTATACCGCGATTGCATTGGCGGTGCGTGCCTTGAAGAATAAGGAGGTGAAGCGGATCATCCTGACCCGTCCGGCTGTGGAGGCGGGCGAGAAGCTGGGGTTCCTGCCGGGGGATATGAAGGAGAAGCTCGATCCGTATTTGCAACCGCTGTACGATGCGCTGAACGATATGATCCCGCCCAAAAAATTGCAGGATTATATGGAGGAAGGGATCGTGCAGATCGCGCCGCTGGCCTATATGCGCGGGCGGACACTGGATAACGCTTTTGTGATATTGGACGAGGCGCAGAATACGATCCTGTCACAGATCAAGATGTTCCTTACGCGCATGGGGCGGAATGCCAAGTTTATCGTGACGGGCGACGTGACGCAGGTCGATTTGCCGAACCGTCAAGATTCAGGCTTGATGCCGGCAATTGAGATGCTGCGCAAGATCAAGGGAATCGCGGTGGTGGAGTTCGACAAAAAGGATATTGTACGGCACGAGCTGGTGGGGCGTATCGTGCAGGCGTTCGAGAAGCATTCAACTCACTAAATTCACATAAATTACATTCGAAAATCATGGCGAAAGCATTGGTAAAGACCGACATGCACTTCGACGGTCAGAAGTCATTGTACGAAGGCAAGGTGCGAGATGTCTATAACATCGACGACAAGTATCTGGTGATGGTGGTGACCGACCGTATCTCGGCCTTCGACGTGGTGTTGCCCAAGGGGATACCGTTCAAAGGACAGGTGCTGAACCAGATCGCTGCCAAGGCGCTGGATGCCACGACGGACATTTGCCCCAACTGGAAGATCGCTTCGCCGGATCCGATGGTGACGGTGGGGTACAAGTGCGAGCCGTTCGCCGTGGAGATGATCGTCCGGGGTTACCTGACGGGCAGTTCGTGGCGCGACTACAAGGCCGGGGCACGTTCGATCTGCGGGGTGCCGCTGCCGGACGGGATGCGCGAACATCAGCGTTTTGAAAAGCCTATTATTACACCCACCACAAAGGCGGAATTGGGGCTGCACGACGAGAATATCTCGAAAGAGGAGATCATTAAGCAAGGGTTGGTTTCCGCCGAGGATTATGCGGTATTGGAAAAGTACGCCATGCAGCTGTTCGAGCGGGGAACCGAAATTGCAGCCAAACACGGGCTGATCCTGGTGGACACCAAATATGAGTTCGGGAAAAAGGACGGCGAGATCTACCTGATCGACGAGGTGCACACGCCGGACAGTTCTCGCTATTTCTATGCGGACGGCTATCAGGAGCGTTTCGACAAGGGCGAGCAGCAGCGGCAACTCTCCAAAGAGTTTGTGCGCGAATGGCTGATGGATCATAATTTCCAGGGGCGCAAGGGCGACGTGATGCCGGAGCTGACGGACGAATTTGTAAATAGTGTCAGTGAACGCTATATCGAGCTGTACGAGCATATCACGGGCGAGAAGTTCGACCGGGGGGCTGATACTGCGACCGAAGCGGCGATTCAGGACCGCATTGAGAATAACGTGAAGAATATGCTGGCGCGGCTGAAATAGCTTTTACCGGTCATAATGCAAAGACGGCTCTCCGCAATGTGCGGAGAGCCGTCTTTCTGTTCGCACAGAACCGCAGTTTACCGTTTGTTCAACGGTTTGTACTCCGTGGCGGAAGCCACATTCTTGTAGGCCGGGCGGATGATCCGCCGGCTGTCGAAATTCAGCTCCTCGATCCGGTGGGCCACCCAGCCGGCGATGCGCGACATGGCGAACAGCGGGGTATATACCTCGCGCGGCAGCCCGATCATATCGTACACGAAGCCTGAGTAGAAGTCCACGTTGGCGCAAACCCGCTTGTTGACCGAGTTGCCTTTAAACTCCATAAAGCTCTCGACCCCGATGCGTTCCACCGTTTCGAGGAAATCGAACTCTTTCTCGCGTCCTTTTTCCTTGGCCAGCGACCGCGCCATCTCCTTGAGAAGCAGCGCGCGAGGGTCTGAAATCGTATAAACGGCATGCCCGATACCGTAGATCAGCCCCTTTTTGTCGTACACCTCTTTGCGGAGCATCCGCATCAGGTATTCTTTGACCTCTTTCTCGTCCGCCCAGTCCGAGATCGCTTCGCGCAGGTGGGTGAACATGTCGATCACCTGCAAGTTGGCGCCCCCGTGCAACGGCCCTTTCAGCGATCCGATGGCCGCGGCGATGGAGGAGTAGGTGTCGGTTCCCGAAGAGCTGGTCACACGCGTGGTGAAGGTCGAGTTGTTCCCCCCGCCGTGCTCGGCGTGGAGGATCAGGCAGAGATCCAATACTTTGACATCCAGCGGCGTGTACCCTTTCGAGCCTTTCATCATATAGATGAAATTCTCGGCCAGCGAGAAGTTGGGCTTCGGGATGCGGATGTGCAGCGAACCGCCGTTCTTGTTGTGGTTCATGGTGTGGTAAGCGTAGGCGATGATCGACGGGAATTTGGCGATCAGGTCGACAGACTGGCGGATCAGGTTATCGCGCGAGGTGTCGTCCGCATTCTCATCGAATGCGTATAGCACCAGCACCGACCGCGCCAAAATGTTCATAATGTCGTTCCCGTAGAGCTGCAGGATGTTCATCTTGGTCGCATGGCGCAGTACCATTTGCTCGTTCAGCAGGTTGGCGAAGGTTTCCAGTTCCTCCCGGTCGGGCAGGTAGCCGGAGAGCAGCAGGAAAGCCGTCTCCTCGTATCCCAGCCGGCTCTCGGCCTGCACGCCGTGCACCAAGTCCGAAACCTCGATGCCGCGGTAGAGCAGTTTCCCCGGTATGGCCTTGAGTCCCCCCCCGTCCGGCAGGCGTTCGTAGCCGACCACGTCCCCGATATTGGTCAGCCCCACCAGCACCCCGGAGTGGTCTTCGTTTCGCAGGCCGCGTTTCACCCCGAAACATTTAAACAGTTCGTTTTCGATCCGCGCCGTCTCTTTGACGGTTTCCGACAGTTTGTATATCAGATAGTCTTTATTCATATCCATCAGTTATTGATTTTTGAGATAAGCAGGTCGGCGAATTCGCCGGTCGAGAGTTTCGTGCCGTTTTCCATAAAACGGACCAGGTCATAAGTCGCTTTTCCTTCGGTAAATGCGCTTTCCATCGCTTTGACAATGGCATCGCCCGCTTCGTGCCAACCCATATACTGGAGCATCATGACCCCCGACAACAGAAGCGAACATGGATTGGCTTTGTTTTTCCCGGCATGGATCGGCGCCGTGCCGTGCGTGGCCTCGAAAATGGCGTGTCCGGTCACATAGTTGATGTTGGCGCCCGGCGCGATCCCGATGCCGCCCACCATGGCCGCCAGCTGATCCGAGATGTAATCCCCGTTCAGGTTCGGCGTGGCGATGACCGAGAATTCGCGCGGCTTGAGCAGCGTCCACTGCAAAAAGGCGTCGGCAATGGCATCCTTTACGATGACTTTGCCCGCTTCGACAGCAGCCTCCTGCGCCGCATTGGCAGCCTCCTCGCCATCCGCTTTTTTGATCCGCTCCCATTCGGCCCAGGTAAAGGTTTTGTCCCCGAATTCGCGTTCCGCCAACTCGTAGCCCCAGTTTTTGAACGACCCTTCGGTAAATTTCATAATGTTCCCCTTATGCACCAGCGTGACCGAAGGCAACTTATGATCGACCGCATACCGGACAGCCGCCCGCACCAGCCGTTCCGTCCCCTCTTTCGAGATCGGCTTAATGCCGAACGACGAGGTTTCCGGGAACCGGATCTTCTTCACGCCCATTTCGTTCACGAGGAAGTCCAGCACCTTTTTCGCCTCCGGCGTTCCGGTCTGCCATTCGATCCCCGCGTAAATGTCCTCCGTATTTTCGCGGAAAATGACCATATCGACGTCCTGCGGCCGCTTAACAGGCGTCACGACACCCTGAAAATAGCGGGTAGGGCGCTGGCACACATACAAGTCGAGCTCCTGTCGCAGCGCCACATTGAGCGACCGTATGCCGCCGCCGATCGGCGTGGTCAGCGGCCCTTTGATCCCCACCAGGTATTCGCGGAAAGCCTCCAGGGTCTCCTCCGGCAGCCAGCTGCCCGTCCGGTTGAAAGCCTTTTCGCCGGCCAGCACCTCTTTCCACTCGATTTTACGTTTGCCGCCGTAGCATTTGGCCACCGCCGCATCCATGATGCGTTGCGCCGCCGGCCAGATGTCCACCCCGATGCCGTCCCCTTCGATGAACGGGATGACGGGGCTGTCCGGCACCTGCAAGGTGCCGTTCGTGATCGTGATCTTTTCCATGTTATTTCGTTTTTTTACTGATCAGATTCAGTGCGCTGCCCGCTTTGAACCACTCGATCTGCAGCGCGTTGTAGGTGTGGTTGGCCGTTATGGTGTCTGAAGTCCCGTCGGCATGGTGTAAAACTACTGTGAGCGGGACGTTCGGAGCGAAATCTTTCAATCCCCGAACCGAAACGGTGTCGTCTTCGCGCACCTTGTTCCAGTCCTCCTTGTCGGCGAAAGTCAGGGCCAGCATCCCCTGTTTTTTGAGGTTGGTCTCGTGGATGCGGGCGAACGACTGTGCCAGCACGACCTTGACGTTCAGGAACCGCGGTTCCATTGCCGCATGCTCGCGCGATGAGCCTTCCCCGTAGTTCTCCTGCGCCACCACAATGCTTCCCAACCCTTGCGCCTTATAGGCTTTCGCCACCTCGGAAACCTTGCCGTATCCACCCGTGAGCGGATTCAGTACGTTATTCACCGCCTCGCCGTTGAGAGTCGCGAAGGCATTGGTCGCCCCCATCAGGAGGTTGTCCGAGATGTTTTCCAGATGTCCCCGGAACCGCAGCCACGGCCCCGCCGCCGAAATATGATCTGTCGTACACTTCCCCTGCGTCTTGATCAGCAGGCGCAGCCCCTCGTAATCCGTTCCGTCCCATGCCGCGAAGGGTTCCAGCCGCTGCAACCGCTGCGAATCGGGTGCGATGGCAACGGTCACCGACGAGCCGTCCGATGCCGGAGCCTGATAGCCCGGGTCGTCCACGGCAAACCCTTTGGCCGGCAGTTCATCTCCCTGCGGTGCGTCCAGTTTCACCGTTTCGCCCTGTTCGTTGGTCAGTGTATCGGTCAGCGGATTGAACGTAATTCGTCCCGCGATAGTCAGGGCCGTGGTCAGTTCCGGCGACGCCACGAAAGCGTGCGTGGCCGGGTTCCCATCGTTGCGGGCCGCGAAGTTGCGGTTGAAACTGGTCACGATCGAGTTCGCCCGTTTCGGGTCGTCGGTGTGGCGTTTCCATTGGCCGATGCACGCTCCGCAGGCATTGGCCATCACCACCCCGCCGATGGATTCCAGCTCTCCGAGCAGGCCGTCCCGTTCCGCCGTGTAGCGGACTTGTTCCGAACCCGGCGTTATGACATACCCGGCCTGCACCTTGAGCCCCTTTTCGGCCGCCTGCCGGGCGACGGAAGCGGCGCGGGCCAGGTCTTCGTACGAAGAGTTGGTGCAGGAGCCGATCAGCCCCACTTCCATCCGTTCCGGATAGCCTTTCTCGCGGGCGATCCGCACGAATTCCGAAATAGGCGCCGCGGCGTCCGGCGTGAACGGGCCGTTGATATAGGGCTCCAACGCAGACAGGTCGATCTCGATCACCCGGTCGTAATATTGCTCAGGCTGTTCCAGCACTTCCGCATCCGCCGTCAGGCATTCGGCGGCGATCCCGTCCGCGAGCGCAGCGACCTCCTCCCGTCCGGTAGCCCGCAGGTAACCGGCGATCTTCGTGTCGTAGGGGAACAGGGAAGTAGTGGCCCCCACTTCGGCTCCCATGTTGCAGATGGTCGCTTTCCCGGTCGCAGAGATGATTTTCGCCCCCTCCCCGAAATATTCGATGATGGCGTTGGTACCGCCTTTGACGGTCAGTATGCCCGCCAGTTTGAGGATGACATCTTTCGGCGAGGCCCAGCCGTTCAGCCGGCCCGTAAGTTTGACGCCGATCAGTTTCGGCATTTTCAGTTCCCACGGCATCCCCGACATCACGTCCGCGGCATCGGCCCCGCCGACCCCTACCGCGATCATCCCCAGGCCGCCCGCATTCGGCGTGTGCGAGTCGGTGCCGATCATCATGCCGCCCGGAAATGCGTAGTTTTCCAGAACCACCTGGTGGATGATCCCCGCGCCCGGCTTCCAGAAGCCGATACCGTATTTGTTGGAGACCGAGGCCAAAAAGTCGTAGACTTCCCGATTGGTATTCCGGGCCGCCGGCAGATCAGTGCCCGCGCCTCTGTCCGCCAGGATCAGGTGGTCGCAGTGAACGGTCGAAGGCACCGCCACCCGGCTGCGCCCCGCGTTCATGAACTGGAGCAGGGCCATCTGCGCCGTAGCGTCCTGCATAGCGACCCGGTCCGGGGCGAAATTGACATAATCCTCGCCGCGCCGGAAAACCGGTCGTTGGCCTATATCGTGTAAATGGGTGAGCAGTATCTTTTCGGCCAACGTCAAAGGCCGTCCCGTCGCTTTGCGGATTTCCGCCACTGCCTGCGGCATGCCGGCGTATCGCTGCCGGATCATCTCGATGTCGAATACCATTATCTTTTTGAAAAATTTTTCGTAACTCTGAGTGCAGTGCGCAATATACGAAAAACGGCGGGATTATCCCGCCGTTGTGTTAAATTCTAAACAAAATAATAGTATTCTGTTCCTAATGTTTATTCCAGTATGAAACGGACGGTAACGCTCTGGTTCACGCGCACGTCGTTGAATTTAAGTTCGGGCATCTCAGCGTCCTGCATGGCGTTACCCGATTTTGCAGCGGCGTAACTGCGGAGCATAATTGCCTCAGGTGCTGACGAGTAGGACTGGATCATAATGGCTTTGCCGATGGTCTGTCCCAGCGCCCCGGCCAGTTCGCCGGCCGTTTGCTGCGCATTTTTCATGGCTTTCACCCGCACCATGGCCTGCAATTCTTTCAGGTCGGTGCGCGTGCTCTGGGTCAGCGACGCATTGGCGATACCGTTGGCCTGCAGCTCGTTGAACACGGTTTCGACCATCTGCGGGTCGGTCAGCGTCAGCAGGTAGTTCTTGTACTGGTAGATGTCCTTGCGTTTGCCGTCCGCGCTGGACTGCCCGGTGATGACGAGCTGCGTCTTAATGTCCACGCCCGACGCATCGAGGGCCCGTGCCAGCGACCGCTCCAGTTCGGCGATGGACGTCTTGCCCTTGCTCGGAGCCTCGGAAATGGTGATCGAGATGCGGAATTTATTCGGAACCACCAGCGTGTCCGCCGAGCTGTTGATCTCCACGTAGTTCCGGTTCATCTTCATGTCCGGGCTCTGTGCCATCGCCGCGCCCGTGAAAAGGAGCGCCGAAGCGATAAAAAGGATTTTCTTCATGGTCTTTTATCCGATTAAGTATTTATGATAAGGCAATTTCTGCAACAACCATACCACTCCGGCCGACACGCCGAACGCCAGCACGGCGATGACCGGTATCCGGAGGTACGCAGGCAGGGGTATGAAGCTGTAAACGAAATCGTAGCCCAGTTGGACGATAAAGAAATGGCAGAGGTAAATGCCGAAAGTCAGCATCGCGACTTTGTTCAGCCGTGCGACGGTTTTGTCGTTCGTCACGCGGATCGTCTGCAAAGCCGTGAAAACGCCGTAAGTCATCAGGAATACGCTGAAACCGGTGAAAAACCACGGGATCTCCAGGTAGGCGTAATCGGTCGGGTAGTATTTCTGGGTCAGCACGAAGCCGGCGAAAGTCAGGGCGTAGCCGAGCACGAAGAGCGCCGCCGAGCGGAAAATAACCTGTTTGTTAGGCCGCCCGGAGGGGTATTTGTTCAGGTAGTAAGCCAGTACGATATAGCCGAGGAATCCGCTGACATAGTAGAAAGTCCCGAACGGGTTCCACGCGCATTCGCCGAAGATGCCGAGGTCGCCGTAATTGCCCACATATCCGCAGAAAGGTGCCAATAGCCGGATATAGGGAATGAAAAGCGTGAAACCCCAGATGTAGAGGAACCGTTTGAGGTCTTTGCGTGAAGCCTGCGCCACCCACGGCGAAACGATCGGGATAACCAGGTAAAGTCCGACCAACATATAGAGATACCAAAGCGGTGTGGTGGCATAGTTGAAATTGAGCGGGAACGAAGCTATATTATACAGCGCATTCGCCCCTTCGGCATGGCCGTAGGCCAGATAGAGCAACGGCGTGACGACGCTCCACAGGATCAGCGGCCAGATGATCCTGCCGAGCCTACGCCGGTAGAACGGCCCCATTTCCAGTTTTGCGGGAAGCAGCAGAACGCCCGAGATCATCACGAAAAGCGGGACGCAGGCGCGCATCATGCTGCCCCAGAAAGCGCCGGAGAGGAATTCGGTGCGGTCGTCGTCGAACCGGGCTACGAAAAAGTCGCAACTGTGGGCGAAGACGACCAGAAAACAGGCGACGATGCGCAGCACGTCGAGCCACGGAATGTGGCGGGAGGGGCTTGGGGTCATTCGAAAAGAGAGTTTAGTCCGGGCTGTCCGGTCGGTTAGGTTAACAAAGATAAATTTTTCCGGGGAAAAGTTTGCAGGTTCGAAGGATTATCCTACATTTGCAGTGTGTTAATGTTGTAATACACATAGAAGCCTTGCCGGGAACGAGCAAAGGGAATCGGGAAATAACTAACACTATTTATAATATGATAACATTCAAGCATGTGTCGTTCGGCTACCGGGGAGGCAGGCTGTTCGACGATCTGAACCTCGACCTCAAGCGGGGAGCCATATACGGCCTGCTGGGCAAGAACGGTGCGGGGAAAACCACGCTGCTGAAGCTGATGGCGGGCCTTTTGTTCCCGAAAAAGGGCGAGATCTCCGTGTTGAACCGGATTCCCCGAAAACGGGAGCCGGGATTCCTGAGCCAGGTGTTCGTCCTTCCGGAAGAGTTCGACTTGCCCCGCATGAACATGGATGAATATGCCCGCGCGTACGGCGGATTTTACCCGGATTTTTCAAGGGAACAGCTCACGAACCTGATGAGGGAGCTGGAGGTGCCGGAAGTGCAGAAGTTTCACCAGATGTCGTTCGGGCAGAAAAAGAAGGCCTATATCGCCTTCGCCATCGCCTGCAATACGCCGCTGCTGATTATGGACGAGCCGACCAACGGGCTGGACATTCCGTCGAAAAGCTCGTTCCGGCGGGTTATCGCGTCGGTGGCGAATGAGGAACGGACGATCATCGTCTCCACGCATCAGGTCAGGGACCTTGACCAGCTGATCGACTCGGTGGTGGTGCTGGACGGCAGCGAGATTCTGCTGAACGCCACCACGGCGGAGATTACGGACAAACTGCAATTCGTTCATCTGGAGGAGAACGACCCGGCGCTGTATGCCGAACAGACCATCCACGGCCGCTGGGGCGTGCAGGTCAACGATTCGGGCGCGGAGTCGCCGCTCGACATGGAATTGCTTTTCAATGCCGCGGTGGCCAACCGCCAGGCGATCAAACAACTTTTTAACCGGTAAACGATTATGAAAGATACATTTTCCTGGAAACGTTTCGGCCTTTTCGCACGGGCCGAACTGGCCGGCGAACGCCGCAGCCTGCTGCTCAAACTGGGCGGTTTCGTGGTGTTCTGCATGGTGATTTATATGTTATGGAATATCAAAGTGATCTTCGCCGGCGGAACGGTGGATGCCGGTGGCGGTGTGGGATATGTGTTGCCCCGGTTGTTCGTGGCGATGGCGATGGGCTTTATCGTCTATTTCAACCTGTCGGGCAGTTTCAAACGCTATTTCTCGAAAGGGAGAGGTTCGTCGGCTTTTATGCTGCCGGCGGCCAAGAGCGAAAAGTTCCTTTACGCCTCGCTGCTGAACCTGATCGCGGTTCCGGCCGTGCTGATCGTTATCGCACTGCTGAACGACGCGCTGTGGGCGAAATTACTGGGTTTCGACAATATTTGCAGCGTAATGGGCGAGTGGTGGAGCAGAAGCATTGTCCGGATAAACGAACCGATGACGGGGTTGTTTTTGATTGCCAACATTGTGAGCACTTTCTCCGGAATGGCGTTTTTCCTGGCCGGGGCTGTCGTCTTTCGCCGCCATCAGTTCCTGCTGACGCTGCTGGCGAATTTCGTGTTGTCGATCCCGGTGTTCGTTTATATGCAAGTATCGGTCACGACCAATCCGGAGTCCGCAATCCACCTGTTGTCCTGGATGTCGAGCGATACGGGAAGCTGGGTGATCCTGGGTACCGGGGTGTTTTTCACGCTCCTCTGGATGTATATCGCGTGGCGGCGTTTTTCCACTCTGCAAATTACAAGATAAGATCATGGATTTTAAATCTGAAAAACCTATATACCAGCAGATTGTCGATTTCGTATGTGACAATATCGCCGGCGGCCGGTGGCCGGAGGAGGAGCGGATCCCCTCGGTGAGGGATCTGGCTGCGCAGTTGCAGGTGAATCCGAACACGGCGATGCGGGCCTATGAACGGCTGCAAATGGCCGATATCATCACTAACAGCCGGGGCATCGGCTATTTCGTGGCCAAAGGGGCGAAACAGCGGGTGATCGGCCTGAAACGGACCGAATTTTTCGAAGTGACGTTGCCGGAAGTGTTCGACACCATGGACACGCTGAACGTTTCTATGGAAGAAGTTGCCGATCAATACACTAAACGATGAGAAAATTTGTTTCGATTTGCCTGTTGGCTGCCGTATTTGCCGCTGCCGGGGCGCAGAATTTGAAAGTGTCGGTTCGAAACGATAATGAGTCGCTGGCCTATGCTTATGTCTATGTGAACGGGAAAGCTGCGGCGGTGACCGACACGGCTGGAGTCGCATTGATTCCTTCCGGCAAATGGCAGGTGGGAGATACTTTGTCCGCAACTTATGTCGGGAGCACGCCGGATCAGTTGGTATTGGACCGAAAAACCGCAAAACAGGGAAATTGCGAGTTGATCCTATCCGAAATGTATACTTTAACGGCTGATGAAGTGCGGGTGAAAGCTGATTTGGAAAGGCTGTTTCGTAAAACTGTTAAGGAGGTGAGCGGCTGTATCGACGGTTCGTGGGGCGAGGGACAATACGAGGCGGATGTGACGATGCGGTTTGGGGATACTACGGGCTCCATGCACAAAGCGGCCGGAAGGATTACCACACATCGCAACGCGGTGCGGCCAAGAAGTTATGCAGATTGGAACTACCACCTGACGATGGAAAGCGAGGAACCGATCAAGGAGTTCCGGGATGCTTTATTCCTGGAAATCAATCGGATGCTTAAATTTTCCTTGTCGCCCGTATTCCATTTCCAGACCAAGGAATTGCAGCATGTCAAACGACATTTGGGCTATTTGGGGAAAAAGAACGGCTGCCGTATTTTCCGGGTTACTTTTCCGGTAGTCAAATTGTGGTGGGAAACGCCTGAACCGATGTTTATCCAGATCATTGCGTATGTAGACGAACAAACCAAGTACCTGAGGTCCGTCGAAGCGGAATACCTGAGCGAAGGATTGGAGTTGGCTTGCAAAATGAAAGCCGAGTATTTACCGTACAGACTGACGGCCGGATGGGGCTTGGGACGCATTTGCATGGTCCCGGCTATATTGACCTATCAGATATCGCGATCGGGTAGCGTTGCGGAGGGCACGCTGTCGAATGCCCGCTTCATTTCGCCTAAGAGGACCAAAGGTTCCGGATATTTATATGTCCCGGTAGAACCTAAAGTCGATTAAGAACCGGTTACCGCAATTTATGCCTGTTGAAATAGGGGCCGGCCCACAAGAAAAAGAGGGTAAGGCCGATGCCGAGCAGGGCCGTACCCAGCAGGAACGCCGAAGAATAGGAGGTATGTTGGGCGATGATGCCGCCGAGCAGCACCCCGGAGCCTACGCCGAAGTCCCAGGAAGTCAGGTAAGTGGCATTGGCCGTCCCCCGCTGGTTATGGTTGGCCAGGTTGATGAACATGGTCTGCAAAGTAGGGCAGAGCAGTCCGTATCCCACCCCGATCGCCACGCCGCAGCCGTAGAACGAGAGGGGATGTTTGAGCAGGACAAAGCAGAGGAATCCCGCTATCAGGATGGAGATCCCCACCTTGCTGACCAGCGTCAGGTAACCCCGGTTGATAAGCCGGCCGGAGATAAGCCGCGACACGACCAACCCACCGGAAAGGCAGACGAAAAACATGCCGGTTCCGCCGGTCAGCCCGATTTCCTCTTTCCCGTAAACCGCCACGTAAGTGCTCAGTATCCCGTAGGCGAACGACAGGAAAATGGTCGTGATCGCGCCCGGAACTCCCTTTACCAGCAGGAACCGGTCCAACGAAAGGGTCTGTTTGGCCCCCACCGCCTCGGTTTTTGTCCCCTTGATCAGCGAAGCCACGAAGAGCCCCAGCAGTCCGACGCACAACGCCGTGGCGAATATCCAGTTGTAATTCGGCGTGGCATCATGGATCATCAGGGCGACCATCGGCCCGATGGCCATGGCCAGGTTGGTCGATACGCCGAAGTAGCCGATCCCTTCGCCGCGCCGGGCCGCAGGCATAATGTCGATGGCGACGGTATTGACCGACACGGTCACCATCCCGAAAGCCATGCCATGCGTGGCGCGCAGTATGGCGAACACGGCCAAAGCCCCGGCCAGCATATAGCCGCCGAAATAGGAGATGAAAAAGGTGTAACAGATCAGCAGCAGCGGCTTACGCGGGAAACTGTCGACCATGAACCCGGCGAAGGGGCGGAAAAGCAGGGCCATGATGGTGTACGACGAGAGTATTAGCCCGGCGGTGGATTTGGTGACGGCGAACTGCTCGGCCAGGTACATGGGAAGTATCGGCAGTAGCATATAGAATGCGAAGAACATCAAGAAGTTGGCGCCACAGGCAGCAAAAAAGCTGCCGCTCCATAATCTCTCTTTCACCATCGGCGGTTCGGTTTTATCGCCCGTAAAGTTAACGAAAATTTATCCCGGATAGTCAAAAAAGCCCTGTCTTTCGCGGACAGGGCTCAAGGGTGGACGTTATTCTTCGTTATACATACTCACCGAAACGGGTTCGCGGTTGGTCACGCCGCCTTCCGGCGTAGCGTAGAACAGGTCGGGATGTTCTTCGAGCAGTTTCGCCGCCGCGGTAATACCCTTTTTGCGTTCGGATTTACTGATGCGCACGGTAACACGGCGTCCGTTTATGCTGTCGAAACTGCCGGATGTGCCGATAAACGATTCCTGCGGCATCCGGAGCTCCCCGTTTTGAATGGCGATTTGTCCGCTGAGTTTGACTCCGGACTGGTTTTCCTGACGGTCGGTCGTGATGACGATCACACCGTTGCGGCCCTGTTCGCCGTAGGTTTTCGTAGCCGACTCTCCTTTCAATACGGTGATTTGCCGGTAAGATTTCGGCTTTATATCGTCGAACGACTTGGCACCCTTGACGATTATACCATCCACCACGAAAAGCGGGTGCGAATCGGCATCGTTCGCTTTCGAAGTCGTGTCCCGCCGTACATCGAGGTCGATCATGTTCAGGTTTTTGTCCGGTGCTTCCGCAACGGGTTCGACCCGAAGATCGAGCGTGTCCGGTATCCGTTCGACATGGAGTTCTATCCGCCTCAGCGTATCGACTGGCGCTGCCGGAACAGCAGGCAGAGGCTGGGGTGTCACCGATTCTGCCGCCTGTGCCGTGAGCGAGAATGCGCCCAAAAGCAATCCCGTCAGCGGTACCAGCGCGGCCAGCCGGAGGTACCCGCCGACACCGGCGCCGCAAGTGGCCTGTGCGATCATTTTAAGCCGTTTCTTTGTGAGGGCATAGCATAAGCCGTTCGCTGTACCGGGATAGATGCCCGCTTCCGTGCCGATCAGCAGCTCCACATACGGAACAACCGGGTTTCCCTGCCGGATTACATCCCGGTCAGCCTGGAATTCATGTACTTCGCGCAACATCCTGAACGTATGCCACACCAAGGGATTGAACCACAAGAGCGCACGCCCCAGGCTCATCCACAGCAAGTCCAACGAATGCCTGTGACCGATATGGCTCCGTTCGTGGGCCAGTATCTGGCCGAGCAATGGGGAATCCTTGAATTTATCGTTTACGAAAATGCGTCCGAATACGGAATAGGCTCCCGCGACGGTTTGCGAAAAAATAACCTCACCGCGCACGGTGCGGTTGAGTTGGCGATGGGTGCGGAACATGTTGACGATCATCAAGGCCGCGAAAACCAGCACACCCAATCCGTAGAGCAGGCCCAAAATCCACGGTGTCCAGTCGGTTTTCGGTGCGGCTGCGGCGGTTGGCGGCAGATCGAGGGGAGGTAACGTTCCGATCATCACCGGCGAGGCCGCAATCTCCGGTGCGGGTAGCAGCGGAATCCGCAACAGGGGCAGCAACAACCCTGCCGGAACGAGCGCAAGCAGGTAAATGCGTGCGGCCGCCAGTTGGGTGCGCCGGTGCAGGACGGCAATGTAAAAAAGCCACAGGGCGGCGATACAGAGTTGCGTATCGATCAGGTATCCTTGCGAGAACATGGTTTTCCGGATTTTGTTTGCACCGAAAAGATTCGGTTATTTTTCCGTGTCTTCGGCGATCTGGCGTGCCACACGTTTCAGCTCTTCGTACTGTTCGACGGTGAGCGAGCCGCTTTCGGCCAGGAAAGAGAGCACCTGTCCCGGCGAATCGTTGAAAAAGTTGCTCACCACGCGCTTCATGAACCGCGAACGGTACTCCTCTTTGCTGACGGCTGGGTAGTAGCGGTGGCTTTTCCCCGCTACATGATGGGCGACGAACCCTTTGGATTCCAGCGTGCGGATCACGGTCGAAATGGTCGTATAAGCAGGCCTAGGCTCGGCGAACTCCTCGACCACCTCACCGAGGAATGCCTCTCCCAGCCGCCAGATATGCTGCATGACCTCCAGTTCGGCGCGGGTCAGCTCGGCGGGTTGTTTCTTCTGTTTCATGATAGGCTAAGGTATATGTTCTTTCCTATGGGCAAATATAGTCTTTGTTTTTCATACTACAACTATAATTATAGTCTTTTTGCCAAAATTTACGGATCCGGGGCTTTCATTCTCGATTTTACTTGATTTCGGAGTAACGGAGTACCCGTTCGTTGTTAAAACGCTGGAGTTCCCTGAATTCGCCGGGTGCGAGCGGACGCGGGTAGCTCATGATTAGCAGCTTATGCGGTAGGGTCGTCGGGCGGAACGACGGATGGACATGGTCGTATCCGTAGTTGGTCACCAGCCCGTTCCGCATATAGAACTGTTCGCGCCGCCGCGAAATGTCGTCCACAGGCGGGTCGATCTCCAGCAGGACGAGCCGTTCGCCGCTGCCCAGCAGGTACTTCAGCGCCTGCGAACCGTAGCCGCCTCCGCGTATTTCGGGCGAAATCGCGAAGTGCTCGCCGAAACGGAAGGGTGTGCCGTCTTCCGCTTCCCAGTCCCACCACGACAGCAGCCCGACTAACCGGCCGTCGTCCGCGAGGAGGTTATAGTGAAACGCCGGGTCGCCCAGTGCTTTGATATGCTCGGCCAGCGGCCGTTGTTCGCAGAGCGGGAAGCTCTGTTCGTAGATCTCCCAGGCCTGGGCTGAATAGGGGTGGGCGGTGTCTTGAATGCGGATCAGTTCCATAGGTATTTCTGTGAATGCTCGGAAATCAAAGATAGAAAATTCCGTCGTGCAGATGCAACTGGACGAACAGGAGCATATAGATGACCGAAATGACCAGCGCGACCATAAACCAATCTTTGACGGTGCGGGTATCTTTCTTCTCGACGAATCTCTCTCCCAGCCAGCCGCCGAAGCCGCCACCGACGGCCACGCATGCCCCCAGTTCCCAGTTGATATGTCCGAACCAGATGAAAATAAAGAGGGCGAACGGGGTGACGATCATGCTCATATAGGTTTTGATCGCTTCGGCCGTTTTGGTCGCGGTGTGGAGCCGGGAGACCAGCAGGTAATACATCAGGTAAGCCATGCCGGCCTGGATCATACCGCAGTAAAGGCCCAGAAGCAGGAAAATGAGGTAATCGGCGATGCGCGAGCGGCCTACGGGATCGTCGGTGCTGTCGGGTTTGTCGGAGAGGTCGTGCGAGAAAAAGGTGAAGAGGATGGTGATGACCATCACGCCGATAAAGATCCAGTTGAAAATCACATCGGCGATGCGGACGGCGAAATAGGCCCCGGCGACGGTTCCCAGGATCAGCGTTATGGAGAGTATGGCGGCCTCTTTGTGGGGTATGTGCTTGTGTGTAAGGTAGCGGATGTAGCCCATGGTGTACTGGGTCATTACGCCGATGCGGTTGGTGCCGTTGGCGACGCTTGGAGGCAGGCCCAGCCCAATCAGCATGGGCAGCGAGATAAGCGAACCGGCCCCGCCGATCTCGCTGACGATGCCGCTCGTAAGTCCGGCCAATATGGCTATGGCGTAATGTATCAGGGTTAGCTCCATGCGGGGATGTCCGAGTCTGGACCGGAGCGGCGCAAATTGCATGCCACGTAAAATAAAGCGGTCTCCTTTGTTATAAAGGAGACCGCAAACCGTAACGGTTATCCGCCGGGCGTGATTATTCCGCCTTCGGGGTCAGCAGGAGGTTCATCTGCTCGCTGGTCAGCTTGAAACCGTCCGCAGTCTTGGCGATGCCGAAGCTCTGGGTGGTCTGGGTGCTGTCGGTGATGACCAGGCTGTCGGCCTTGATCTCCCATTTGGCGAGGGTCGATTGTGAATTAGAGCCCATCGTAACCGTCATATCGACCGTCCCGTTATCTTTGAAATCCATGTCCATTTTCATCTGCGACAACATCGCAGCGGCAAGTTGTGCGCCGAAATCGGTGGAGTCGGCCACTTCGATTTCGGGTTTGGCAGAGTAGCTGCCGACCAGTTCGGCTTCGAGGCCGGTTTTCCCTGAGCAGGCAACCAAGGCTGCTACAGCCACAACTGCCAACAAGATCTTTTTCATTGAGTGTATATTGTTTGTTTATGTCCGGCAAAGGTAGGTATAATTTCCCGACAAACGGTCTTTTTTTACAAGGCCGACAAAATCAGGCGTGCGGCTTCGTTCCACGGAACGGGATATCCGATGGTTCCGGCCAGCCGGCAAAGTGTGCCTGCGAAGATACCGATTTCGTTGGGCCGTCCTGCTTCCACGTCCTGCAACATGGAACTTTTTCCTTCCGGATTCATCGAACGGATCACCTCTTCGGCCTCTTCGGCCATTCGTCCAGCCCCGGCGATGTCCAGCTTCCGGGCCACTGCGGCGGCCTCGTCCATCATCCGCCGGGCCAGGGCCATCGCCTGTTCATTCTCCTGCAAATGGCCGTACGGGCGGCGTAGCAGGGCGGTGGTCTGGTTGCAGCCGATATTGATAACGAACTTTTGCCATAGGGCTGCGACCATATCTTCGGGTATCCGGCAGGGAATGCCTGTCCGGTCGAACAACCTTTCGACCGCCGATACTTTGGCCGAAAGCGTCCGGTTATCCGCTTCCCCGAAATAGATGCAGTATTCGCCGTCGTGGGTGATGCGGTTGCCTTGGCGCATGCTTGGGTGTCCCAGGTAATAGGAGTAGAGCACATGCTCCTGTCCGAACCGTTCCGCGATGATCTCCTCGCTATCGATGCCGTTCAACAGCGAAAGTATCAGCGTGTCCGGCCCGACGTAAGGCGTTATGGCATCCAAAACATCTGCTAAAGCTGAAGATTTGGTCGCTATCAGGATCAAGTCCCGGAAACCGGTTCCGTCGGCGAAGGCGAAATCGTACCGTTGTCCGTTGAAAACGATCCCCTCTTTGCGCAGTTTTTCCTGCCTCCGGGCATCCGCAATCACGCTGAAATTCCCCGGCAGGGCCTCCTGCAACCGGGTCCCCACCACCGTCCCGACGGCGCCGAGTCCGATCAGGGCCACGCTTTCGATCTCTTTCATCCGTTGTTTGTCGTCTGTGGTTTGCGGTACAAAGGTGGCATTTTTTTTGCAAGCTCCCGGAGAAAACGAATCGGATGAAGGCATTCATAACACGTTTACGGGCCGGGAAAGGATACAAATGGTGGGTGCTGGGCATGATCATGATCGGGACGTTCATGGCCGTGCTGGACATCACGGTGGTCAACGTCGGGATGCCGGCCATCATGGGCGCGTTCCATGTGGGTATCTCCACGGCGGAATGGGTCATCACGGCCTACATGATCACGATGACCATTATGCTGCCGACGGCCGGGTGGCTGGCCGACAGGTACGGCAATAAAAAGGTCTATATCATCGGCATGTTCCTCTTTACGCTGGGGTCGTGGCTTTGCGGGCGGGCATGGACGGACTGGTTCCTGATCGGCTCGCGGGCCATCCAGGGCGTGGGAAGCGGCATGATCCAGGCTCTTGGGCTCGCCATCGTTTCGCGCGAGTTTCCTCCTGCCCAGCGCGGAACGGCATTGGGCCTGTGGGCCGTGGCTTCGGCGGCCTCGATCTCGTTCGGGCCGCTGATCGGAGGATACCTCGTGGACGATTACAGCTGGCATTGGATATTCGACGTGAACGTGCCGCTGGGGTTGCTCGCCATCGTGGCGGCGCTGATTATCCAGCGTGAATGGAAGAATCCGGACATCGGGCGTTTCGACTGGGTGGGTTTCGTCAGTGTGGCGCTGTTCATGCCGGTCCTCATCTACGCGCTGGCGCGGGGCAATGCGGCTACCAATCCCAAAGGATGGGCCGCGCCGGAAGTGGTCGGGTCGTTCATTGTGGGAGGTATCTCGCTGGTCGTCTTCGTGTGGAACGAGCTGCGGGTGAAGTTCCCGTTGCTGAATATCCGGCTGCTTGGTGACCGGAACTTTGGCGTGGCCATGATGGTGCTGATGATCTTCGGGATCGGGATGCTGGGGGGAACCTACCTGCTGCCGCTCTATATGCAGAACGGATTGGGCTACACGGCGATCATGGCCGGCATGGTCTTTCTCCCGGTGGGGCTGATCCAGGGGACGCTCTCGACGGTTTCGGGTATCATGACCCGCTACATCGGGTCGATCCCGCTGATGATAGCGGGTATTCTGGTGATGACGCTCAGTTTCTGGCTGGCGAGCCGGTTTACGGCCCATACGCACCATTCGGCCATTATGATGGTGCTCTACCTGCGGGGATTCGGCATGGGGCTGACTTTCGCGCCGCTGAACACCTTCTCCCTGAAGCATCTGGAACAGAAAGATATGGCTGCCGCTTCGGGCATCGCCAACAGCGTCAAGCAACTTTCGGGGAGCATCGGGATCGCTTTGCTGACAGCCATTATGACTTCGCGCATTACCTACCATACGGCTGCCCACGATGTGGCGGGGTCGCAAACCGATGTGTATATCAAAGGGGTGACGGATGATTTCTTTGCCGTCGCGATCCTCACTTTGCTGGCGCTGGCACCCCTGCTGCTATTGCTGATACCGCGTAAAAACAAAGCGGCGCCCCGGTCCTGACCATGCAGGTGTCCGGAGCGCCGTCCCGGCGGGAATATCCATCCCCGTGTTCGGAGTGATTAGCTGTTCTGCGCGTCGAGCGGTTTCCCTTGGTATTCGCCCGTCAGGGTTTTCAGGAAAGCCACGATGTCGTCGCGGTCAGCGGTCGAAAGGGGTTTGCCGACTTGGTAAACCGCCATGGCGTCTACCGCTTCCTCCAGTGTTTTCGCGCTGCCGTCGTGCAGGTATGGCGCCGTGAGGGCTACGTTGCGCAGGCCCGGGGTTTTGAACCGGTGGCGGTCGCGTTCCGTCTTAGTTTCTTTGAAACGGCCGTTGTCCTCTTCGGTCATCTCCAATCCGCGGGCGGCGAAATAATCGGCCTTCAGGCCCATCAGCTCGTAAGACTGGCCGCCGAGATTGGCCCCTACGTGGCAGGAGGCGCAGTCGTTGGCTTTGAAAAGCTCGTATCCTTTGATCTCTTGCGCCGTCAGCACGGTCGAGTCGCCTTTCAGGTAGCGGTCGAACCGGGAGTTCGGGGTCAGCAGGGTCTTTTCGAACTCGGCGATCGCATCTGTCAGGTTGTTACCCGAATAGCCGTCGGGATAAACGGCGAGAAATTCGGCGGTCAGCTCTTTATCCTCTTTCAGCTTGTCGATGATCTCCTCCCAGGAAGTCGAAGCCATTTCGACCGGGTTCATGGGAGGTCCTCCGGCCTGTTCGGCCAGCGTTCCGGCGCGCCCGTCCCAGAACTGCACGAAGTTAAGCGCGGCGTTGTAGACGGTCGGGGCGTTCACGCCTCCCTTTTTACCGTCCACGCCGTCGGAATATTGCTTGTTGTCCACTCCGCCGGTATTCAGGCCGTGGCACGAAGCGCACGACACGGTATTGTCGGCCGAGAAACGGGGATCGTGGAACAGTTTCTCGCCCAGCGCGACCTTCGCCGGATCGACGGGCAGCGAGTCCATGACAGGCTGCACCGGCTCGAAGGCGAACGCGGCATGGGCCAGATTGGTGGCGTAGTGCTGTGCGCGATGCTCCCTGATCCACTCTTTCATCATCGCGGCTTTTTTGCCGGTGATGGCCGAGCCCCAGTGCATCAACGAGAAGCGGGCCATGGGCATCGTCCCTTTGTCGATCACCCGCTCGATCTTGGCGAGCGTGGCTTCGTCCACCTTTTCGCCTTTCCGCAGGGCTTCGTAAACGCCCGTCAGGTCGGTATGCTTGTAGCCGAGCGTCATGTCCTCGCGGATCATCCCTTTGGCAACCGGTAGCTTGGCGTAAAAAGGAAGGTCCGGATTTTCGCTGTGGCACATCAGGCATTGGCCGTCGGTCAGGATAGCCAGCGCCTGCTGTTCGCGGGGCAGGTCGGCGGAAGGCGCGGAATTGGAGAGGTGGTAGGCTATGCCGACGACCACCGCCGCGACGCCCGCTCCGATAAGTATTTTGGGAAATAGTTTCATAGGGTCTGTTACGTTTGTCAGGTTTCAAATGGAAAAGTACTGCATGTCTGTGCCATGCAGTACCCGGGGTTCCGGCGCGGGCCGGAGATTAATAGTTGTTCTTCTTGGGTTCGAAGTAGGCTTGCGGATGCGCGCAGGCCGGGCATGCCATCGGGGCTTCCTTGCCGGTGTAAACGTAACCGCAGTTGCGGCACTGCCATTCGATCTCAGTTTCGCGCTTGAATACCGAGCAGTCTTCCACGCGGCCCAGCAGGGTGCGGTAGCGTTTTTCGTGTTCGGCTTCCACTTTGGCGATCTCGCGGAATACCTTGGCGATCGCCGGGAACCCTTCCGCATCGGCCACATCGGCGAATTCCGGGTAGAGGTCGCTCCACTCCTCGTTTTCGCCGGCTGCTGCCGCTTCGAGGTTCTGCTGGGTATTGCCGATCACGCCGGCCGGGTAGGCAGCGGTGATCTCGACCATGCCGCCTTCGAGGAATTTGAAGAAACGCTTGGCGTGCTCTTTCTCCTGCTCGGCGGTTTCCATGAATACGCCTGCGATCTGCTCGTATCCCTCTTTTTTAGCCACGCTGGCGAAGAAGGTGTAACGGCTGCGTGCCTGCGACTCGCCGGCGAACGATTTCAGGAGGTTCTGTTCGGTCTTGGTTCCTTTTAAGCTTTTCATTTGGTTGGTGTTTTGGTGGATTGGTTATTATTCGAGTTGTGTTTGAAATTCCCTATTACCTGGACGCGGATGTCTTTGACTTCGAACCCCTCCGCACCCGCCGCACTGTGGGCGGCATAGTACGAGCGGACCATTTCGGTCAGCTCCGTGTCGCCGAAGTCGAGTATCTCGCCCGTCTCTTCGCAAAGGATGTGATGGTGGTCGTGGATGCTGACGTCGAAATACATCTTGTTGTCGCTCGTGTTGAGCTTCGAGATCACGCCGTTCGACGAGAGGCACTCCAGCACGTTATAAATGGTACCCACGGTCACTGTAGGGAACGAATCGTGCACCCGCGCCGTAATTTGCTCCGCGCTGGCGTGGCCTAACTCCGACAACGCCGTATATACGGCGATCCGCTGCGGCGTCACTTTGATGCCGTGGCCGGTTAACATGTCCCTGATCTCCTGGCTGCTCTTTTTCATGGCTCGTCGTTCCCTTCGTTTGACAGAGGCAAAGGTAAACACTTTTTTCAAATTATAATAATTCTAAACTAAAAAATTTTCAGATCGTTGCCGCCGGAAAGGGTATCCGTTTGATTTTCTGCCCTAAAAAATCTACATTTGTGCCGTCCGGAGGGCGGAGTGTCTTTGTCCCCGCGTCAGACATAATTCAACAAGATGCAGAAAATCAAGAACATTGCAATCATTGCGCACGTCGATCACGGGAAAACCACCCTGGTGGACAAAATGATCCTCCAGGCCAAGCTGGTCCGCGACCAGGAGAAGTCCGAAACGCTGATCCTGGACAACAACGACCTGGAGCGCGAGCGCGGGATCACGATCCTGGCCAAAAACGTATCGGTTCATTATAAAGATTACAAGATCAACATTATCGACACGCCGGGCCACGCCGATTTCGGGGGCGAGGTGGAGCGCGTGCTGAACATGGCCGACGGGGTGCTGCTGTTGGTGGACGCTTTCGAGGGGACGATGCCGCAGACTCGTTTCGTGCTCCAGAAAGCGTTGCAGATGGGGCTCAAGCCGATCGTGGTCATCAATAAGGTGGATAAGCAGAACTGCCGTCCGGACGAGGTGAACGAACAGGTGTTCGATCTGATGTTCAGCCTCGACGCCACCGAGGAGCAGCTCGATTTCAAGACCATTTACGGGAGCGCCAAGAACGGTTGGATGTCTACCGACTGGAAGACCCCGACCACGGATATCATCCCGTTGCTGGACTGCATTATCGAGGAGATACCGACGGCCAAGGTCGTGGAGGGCACGCCGCAGATGCTGATCACTTCGCTGGAATACTCCCCGTACGTGGGCCGGATTGCCGTGGGGCGGCTGAGCCGCGGGATGCTGAAATCGGGCCAGAATATCTCGTTGGTCAAGCGCGACGGGACGATCGAAAAGACGAAGATCCGCGAGCTGATGACTTTCGAGGGGTTGGGCAAACAGAAGGTGGAAGAGGTGCAGTGCGGGGACATTTGCGCGATCGTGGGGGTCGAGGGTTTCGAGATCGGGGACACCATCGCCGATTATGAGAACCCGGAACAGCTGACGCCCATCGCCATCGACGAACCGACCATGAGCATGCTGTTCACCATCAACGATTCGCCATTCTTCGGCCGGGAAGGGAAATTCGTGACCTCGCGGCATATCAAGGAACGTCTGGACCGCGAGCTGGAAAAGAATCTGGCTCTGAAGGTGAAGCCGGGGGCCACGGCGGATTCGTTCCGGGTCTTCGGACGCGGGGTGCTGCATATCAGCGTGCTGATCGAGACGATGCGCCGCGAGGGGTATGAATTGCAGGTCGGTCAGCCGAAAGTGGTGGACAAAGTCATCAACGGTCAGCGCTGCGAGCCGATCGAGCACCTGACGGTGGACCTGCCGGAAGAGATGGCGGGCAAGGCGATCGAGATGGCTACGCGGCGTAAGGGGGTATTGCTGCATATCGACCACCGCGGCGAACGCGCCCACCTGGACTTCGACATTCCGGCGCGGGGTATCATCGGCCTGCGCAGCAACCTGCTGACCGCTACGGCGGGCGAGGCTGTGGTGGCGCACCGGTTCAAGGGTTTCGAACCGTATCGGGGCGAGATCGAAGGGCGTTCGAACGGGTCGCTCATCGCGGCGGAAAGCGGGCCTTCGTATGCCTATGCGATCAGTAAATTGCAAGACCGCGGTCGGTTCTTCATCTCGCCGGGCGACGAAGTGTACGCCGGGCAGGTGATCGGGGAGAGCACCCGGGCCGAGGACATCTGCGTGAATGTCTGCAAGTCGAAAAAGCTGACCAATATGCGCGCTTCGGGCTCGGACGAGAAATCGACGGTATCGCCGCCGGTGATCTTCTCACTGGAAGAGACGCTGGAATACATTCAGGAGGATGAGTATGCCGAGATCACGCCGACCTCGATCCGCATGCGCAAGATCCTGCTGAGCGAAACGGATCGTAAGCGGGCGGGAAAAGCTTAACGGCATTTTCCGTCCCCAACGAACGATAAAACGCGCTGAACCGGGTACGGTGGCGCGTTTTTTGTTGTATATTTGAAGTAATATTCAAACCTACCGCAATGGACAAATACATAAAAACGTACAACGGGTTGTTGTGGGGCGTCGCAGCCGTGATTATCGGCATCGTGCTGGTCATTTGGCCGCGCGACATCCTGCAATGGGCGGTTCGCCTGATCGGCATCGTGTCGATCGTGATCGGTTCCGTGCAATTTTTCGGCTTCCTCGTCCGTACCAAAGGAATTGAGAACCGGTGGAGGTACCTGCCGCCTGCGTCGCCTATCGCCGTGATATGGGGGATACTGCTGCTGCTCAGCCCGGAGTTGTGGACCAGCCTCTTTATGATCCTGTTCGGGGTGCTGCTGATCTTCCTGGGGCTGAACCAGTTGGTGACCATGTTCAAGATCAAAAAAAGCGGGGTCAAGGTCGCCGGACTCTACTTCTTTTTCCCGATCCTGCTGATGATCGCCGGTTTCGTGGCCTTCGTGCAGCCCATCTATACCGCCACGTGGTTTATGGCTTTCGTGGGGGCTTGGATATTGGCCTACGGGATTATGGAGATTTTCGGCTATTACAGCCTGCGGGGGCCTGTCGAGAGCGAGCCTCAACAGATCGAAGTCAAAGGAGACGATAAAGCCGGGGAATAAATTTCCCTTGCTAATGAATTGAAGGGGATATCCGAAAGGGTATCCCCTTTGTTATTTATTTCACAATTTAGTACCTTGCAGGACTTTCTGTGAACGATCCGAAAAAACTACTAACATCCAAACCATGAAAAAACAACTCCTGCTGGCGGCCCTGTTCCTGTTGCCGGCTTTGGCCTCGGCGCAGTTGCGCGGAACGGTCTACCACGACGCCAACGGCAACGGCCTGCGCGACGCTTCCGAAAACGGAATGGCCGGGATTTCAGTTACCGACGGCAAAAACGTAGTCAAAACCTCGGCGGACGGCTCTTTCGAACTGCCGGACAACCCCGGTGCCCGTTTTGTGTCGGTCACCACGCCGTCGGGTTATAAGCCGGGCGATACGCATTACCTGAAAGTGGGCCCCGACATAGCCAATTACGATTTCGGGCTGGTACGCAGCGGGAACGCGGGCGCGTTCGAATTCATTCAGATCACGGACACGGAAACTTACACGCCGAAAGAGTGGCTGGATAACCTGAAAGCCTATGCGGCGGCCAATCCGACGGCTTTTATTATGCACACGGGCGATATCTGCTATATGCCGGGGCTGGATTTCCATGGCGTGAACGTGCGGTCGAAGCAGATGGGCGTGCCGATGTATTATGTCAACGGGAACCACGACCTGGTGAAGGGGGATTACGGCGAGCAGTATTTCGAGAACTATTTCGGCCCGGCGTGGTATTCGTTCGAAGCGGGGAACGTGCATTTCCTCGCCCTGCCGATGTTGGGCGGCGACCATGCGCCGTCGTACAGCAAAAAACAGCTGTTTGAGTGGATCAAAAAAGATCTGGCGCAGACCGACCCGAATAAAAAGGTCATTATGTTCAACCACGACCTCTGGTTCCAGGGCGACGATGTTGTGCTGCGGGCGGGCGGCGACAGCATCGATATGAAAAAGCACAACCTGGTCGCCTTCATATACGGGCACTGGCACAGCCAGTACGCCAAAGAGATCGACGGGGTGATGACCTATTGCGCCTCGACGCCCGACAAGGGCGGCATCGACCACTCCCC
>CANQXP010000018.1 GCA_947627885.1 uncultured Rikenella sp. | reverse complement strand
TGATTGTATCCATGCATTGCAGGCGCCCAACACCCCTGCGGCCAGTAAGAGTAGAATTATTCTTTTCATACCTGATTGTATCTCGATCTTAATGGAACAGCTACCGAAGGCCATTCCGAAAATTCAGCTAAAACGGAACCACCCCTTCGTCCCCCATGCCGGTACTCCACCCCATTTCGGTCCATTCACCCAGCACGATGCCGTTCGACGGATCTCCCCCCACCTCAAGGTCGGTCATCACATTATTGGTCCACGGCAGCAATTCGAACATAGTCAGCACCGCGCCGCCATCCTTGACCATCACATTGAACAGATAGCGGTTGCCCGGCAGGAATGCGATCCCGTTCAAGGTCGCCGTGTAGGTTTTGTAAAGGGAATTGTTGACCAGCACATGGAAAGTCAGGGTCAGGTCGTCCGTCGGCAAAGAATTAGCCGCCCGCGGCAGGATCGTGTCCAGGGCCGCCGTAGTGCAATCGTCGATCTGCGTGAAACGGGAACCCGGAATCGTCGAAGTCCCGGTATAGGCCGTCCCCGCCACGGCGATATTGCCGCCAAGAGTAAACGGCGCTGGAGAAGCGGCCAGTTTCCCGACCGTCACGCCGGCATCCTGCATCGCCACGGCCGTAACCGTATTGGCGTCCGCTTTCCGCGTTACGGTGAGATGTAATTGGGAGCCTTTATGCGCAAATGGGAGATCGACGTTCGTACGACGGCCGGTCACTTTCCGGGTCACCGCATTCGTGGCGATAAGGTCCGTTCCCCGGACAATATCCAGCCGGGGACGCGAAGCCATGGCGATCGCCGGAGCATAGGCATAGAAATCATAATCCCCCAGGCTCAACTCCATCACGGAACCGCTGCCGGAAGTCACGACGCCCGAAGCATCGGTCACGCACGGCGCAAAAGAGCCGTCGCTAAGGATTTGGTAGGTGTTTTCGGTAACATAGGTGTCCGCAGCCGGATCGGCTGCCGCACCGCCGTTCGCACGCTTGTAAACGAACACGCGAACGGTCGTACCTTCGGTCAGATTGATATCGGCTTTGGTCGCTGCATTCGACGCAACGGTCAGTCCCTCTCCGGAGAACTCCACCGGATAGGTCTTTCCATCGTCCGTACCGGGGTACGATCCGTCATGCTTGCAACTCCAAATGCCGGATATACTGATACACAGTAATACAGCAAAGAAACGCTTCATATGCCTGGCTTAGTTTATTGCGTTGCCCCGTCAGCCGAAGGAAGGCCTCTTTGGCACGCTTTATGCTTTTATGTTGTGAACCGCAGGAAACGGGAATCTCCATCGAAGGAAAACGGAGGCATTCCCCGGCCCTACGGCCTTGGTTTGTCAGTTTTGTTTGTTTTGTTTGTTAGCAACGGCAGGCGTGTCCAAACTTATTTGGCTCGTTTGCCGTTCGTATTTTCCGCACATTTCCATCTCGCATATATTCCACTCTTGCGTCTAAGCACCCACCGCACATTTCTCCCCACAAAACCACCTCCCCAGCCCGCAGGCAAAAAAGAAAACCGGGACATTTGACAGGAGGCCATCCGCCCCGGTTGGTCATAGAATGGGCAATCCGAGAACCGCCCTTAACAGAGTTTACTGGAGTTCGATATCACCACCCGGCACATCAGTCCAGTCCGTGACTTTACCGGTAAAGGTGATGCCCGATTTACCCAGTTTAAGGGTGTACTTGTAGTTGTTACCTGCAACGAGGCCCTGAGACATATCGGCCGGTGCAGCCAGAGAACCCACACCCGCTTTGATCGTCGCGGTATAGGTCTGGTCGGTAACTCCGTCGTTGTAAAGGATCGCCACCGTGATCCCCTTAGCCTTGAAATCGGCATCGGTAGAGGGAACCAAATACCCGACCGCCTCTACGTAATCCTTCTCGAAGGTATCTCCCGAAGTCCCGTTCCCCGTCTTCTGGACAGGTTTCAATTTCATCGGTGCAGCCTCCGCAAGGTTACCGGTCCCCGAAGGAGTCCCCGTCAGCAGGTCGAGACTGTAGCTTTTATACAGGCCGGTCGCCGAAGTTGTAAATACGTTTACCGCTTTGACATCGGCAACCACGATACCTGACGAACCGACCGTGCTGCCGTCACCGACGATCGAAAACGACACCTTAGCCACTTTGTAGTTGAAAGTCAATTCTTTCGCAGCCACCGGTTCCGGACGCGCCACATTCTCTAACTTCGCCCACGCAAAACCGTAATCCGGCGCAGCGCTCTGGTCTGACACATCTTGGGTCAGCGTGTATCCGGTCACACCGGCAGACTGGAACGGGAAATAACTTGCAAAAGAGAGTTCGCTCCCCGTCGTACCGGAACCCGGCCAGAACAATTTGGGAGAAGCCCCGTTCTCCTTGAAAGCATCCGTAACCCATGTATACTTCAAATTGGAAGCACTGCTCCACAAGGCATTGTCCGCTGCACTACCGGTATTATTGGCAGGCACCGTCGCAGCTTTAAAAGCATAAACGCCCAGTACCGTACTCTGCGGCAGCACCGAAGTCGCTTTGACCGGGGTCACATCGACATTGGCCGTCGCACCGAACGAAATCGGCGCAGTGACATCGGGCGGCACCGGAGGCGTCGGCTCGTTTTTTTGTTTGTTACAGCTCACTGCCACAAGGGCGGCGGCAGCAGCCATGGTCAGAACTTTTTTCATCATCTGTTTTTTCAATTATGTACGGTATCACCTGTACTTGTTTCGACCATTAGCCGGAACCCGTCCGCGCCATGGCGGAAAGGTCCCGACTGTCCGGTCGTCCGATTGTCGGAATTAGTCAGCAGGAATCGGATCGCTCGTATGATCGACAACGTCCCAGTCTTCGATCGTACCGGTAAAGGTCACGGCGTTCTTGCTGATCACGATTTTGAATTTGTACTCCTTACCCGGCTCGATCTTCGGCAGGTAGTTCGTACCCCCTTCCGAAGTTTTGTCCAACTTGGCCGTGTAGATTTCAGGGTTGCTCGAACCGACGAAGAATTTGATCGTCGCATCGGTCAGGGTACCGGCCGGCGTAGCTGCCTCGTTCCCAGCCGGGATCAGGTAACCGGTCGAAACGAAGAGGGTGGAGTCGGCCAACTGCTTAGCCGGGTCGGTTTCGCCGTTGTGATTTCCGTCCAGCTTATTCGAAGTCGCCAAGGTGACATCCTTGCCGAACAGGTAAGCTTTCGTGCTATTAGCCTGCGGAAGACCCGTAGCGCCCAGCGGAGTACCGTCCAAAGCCGAGCCCGTAGCCGACTGCGTTACCACGTTGTACACGCCCGAAACGGCGTCTTTGGCGGTAGCTTTGGTCAGGTCGAATACGATACCCTGTTTCAGGCCGTTGCCGTACATCATGATATACTGCACATCGTTGGCCGTACCGACAGCGCCTTTCACTTCCACATCCAGGGTGATTTTCGCCACTGCATATTTGAACGGCAGTTCGACAGCCGGCTGCGCGGTACCCGACGGTGCGGCTTTGTCTTCGGTTCCGTAGTACGCGAAGATCACCGGACCCGGATAGGTCATGCCGCTCAGCAGCGACTGGTTGTAGAAAGTCAGCGTATTGTCCGTTTTCACGAAATTGGCGGCAGTAGCGGTAGTAGCATTCCCGGAAGGCATACCGTTGGTCAGCGCCACGCTGGTCGGATAATAAGCATAGTAGTTCCAGCCTTTCCCCCCGGCCAGGTAGTACATGTTGTCTACACCCTGGCTCTGCGGTGCGAATTCGGCAACGGCAGCCTTATTGTTAACGTTGTCGTAAGCCGGATTGTTAGAAACGATGTATTTTCTGTCGAGGTACTGGAACGTGTTGTTAGCGGGGAAAGCGGCGGAACCGTCGGTTCCCAGCGTTTTACCGTGCAGGACGGCATAAACCCCGATAATATCGTCCTTATCGAATTTGCTGTGGCCGTCCGCATCCACGCTTACTTTCGAAACGGCCAGATTGCCCGACGAAAAACGTACCTGCTGGTCGCCTTCTTCCACATTCGGGCCGAAGGATCTTTTCGAGCAACTGATCACCGCGAGCGAAGCAGCCGCTAAAAGAAAACTCTTTTTCATAATCATTTTGTTTTGTTTGTTTAACATTTGTTTCGTTTTGTTCTTTTATCTGGTCCGGACGATCCCTGCGGGGCCCGGTATTTGTCGGTGTCCGAATTATTCGGCATAGATCGGAGGCACGCCGCCGGCGGCCACCCAATCTTCGATCGTCCCCCCTATCCCCACTTCGGTATCGTTCGCGATCGATATTTTATAGGTATATGCCTTTCCCGCCTCGAAAGTCACGTAATTATCCGCCGTCGGTATCTTACACAAATAGACTTTCGCCGCCGTTCCCGTGCTCCCGTCGGTCCCGATCGTCGGGGCCGGATCTCCGAACGTTAAACGCACCACCGGATTCTGCGCTTTTCCGGGAACGATATATCCTTCCGTCTGGCCCGACTCTTTTAGCGGCGCCCGGAACAGGTAAGGATCGTTAACGGTCGCCGGCACATTCCGTCCTCCGTTGGTAGCCACCGAAGCATGATCCCCTTTAGTCAGGTCGATCACGCACTCCTGGTACAAACCGTTGTCCGCAAAGAATTCCACCCGGCTCAAGGTATCTCCCATCATCTCCCGGTCGTAAACCACATCGATGCCGATTTTCGAAAACACATGCCGGAAAACCAATGTCACCACGCCGTCTCCCGCCCCTTTCGCTTTTGCATTGTTGGAGTATATGTACGGAACCACTTTCCCGTATTGCCGTTGGTCGGCGATATTCCCCAAGTCGATCTGGTAAGTATTCTGGTCGACGATCGCGTATTTCGGCGCCGGCCCCATCGCCGGGTGAACCGCATAGAAGTCCAGTTTCGTCGAACTCGTCGTATAGCGTATCTTGTCCGACTCCGTCTTCGCCGTAAAATTGTTGTTATCGTCCGCCACATGCCGCCTGTCCTTAGCCGGCCCAAGACCCTCGGTATCGTATGCCCCCTCGATCGGATTACCCGCCAGCGGTGCAAACACGGCAATCTCGTCCATTGCATCGAAATCCGTTCCCGTCACTTTCGTCCCCGCCGCCCTCGCCGGTTGGTAGGCAGCGAAACGAACCGTCCCATCGTCGCGAACCTGTTTCTCCGACTTGCACCCCGCCAAAACAGTTGCCGAGAGAAATAATATGAGAATCGTCTGCTTCATTTTTCTGTATTTCCTATGCAGGCTCACCGACAATCGGGGTGTCAACGTTATTACCCGGCTCCCACTCCATGATCGTAGCATCGCCGATCTGCACTTCCCCGCCCCCCTTGAGCGTCATATTATAGGTGTACTGCCGCCCGGACTCATATGTGATATTCTTGGGCCGGCCCACATAGGTATGCGTCGGCGTCACCACCGTCACAGCCAAATTAAGCACCGTTTCCGGCACTACCGTAGCGTAGGTCGCCGCCGCTCCCGGCTTCATGCTTATCGTGCCGTGAACCGAGCTTCCTCCCGCCGTGGTCACGCTTCCGTCGGCGACATGGAAGTCGCACGCGGTGTGCATCCCGTCCCCCTCCAGCGTCACTGCCGATATCACAGCCACATCTCCGTCGGGCATGGTCTGCGGATCGTACTGGATATTGATGACGACCTGCGCCATCACATACCCGAACTCCAAAGTGACATAATTGGCCGTCCTGGCGATCCGCTGCGCATTGTTGGAATACAAAACGGCATCTTTCGAACCCGCGCTCTGATCCGCCAAATCCAAAGCCAGGACCCCATCAGCCGTCATCCGGTCCGAATAGGGATAATATCCCTTGAAAGTCAGCGGCGTCCCCGCATCTGCCGGAAAATACAGCGGCACCAACCCCTCCCTCACCAGCAGCTCCCCTTCCGCCTGGTACACATACGGCAAATTACCTCTGGTATAGTCCCCCGTCCCGAACATCGCCTCGCCCGAAGGATAGGAGAACATCCCGATCACATCCCCCGCTTCGAAATTCTTATCCGTCACTTTGGATACCGGATTCCCAGTTTTCGAAAACTCCTTGCAGCTGAACTGCACCGGGAACTTGTCGTCCAACTGGCCGATCACGCGCTTATTGCACCCCCACACTCCCGCCAGCAGGAGGATCAATGCAACGGATGATATATGTTTTTTCATGGTCATCTTCTTCCGTATCCGCTATTGCCCATCGATATCTTCGCTCGACCCCGGTTTCCAGGTCACCACAATGGTCACGAACCCCGCATTCAGCTGCACATCCAGATTGGCTTCCACATTGATATGCAGATCCCCTTCGACGCTTCCGCCCGTCATCTGCTCCGTAATATCCTCGACCTGCGAGATAGTACGCCCCGATTCCGTTTCGAACTCCAAGCGGAGATTATTTTTCAAGTCAGGATTTTCATCTGCTTCGTTACCGAAGATCAACATACTCCCTCCCAAACTCCCGTCCTCCTGGTATTCCAACTGGAACGGCGATACCGCTTGATAACCGCTGATAATCTTGCCGGAAGCCAGATCGACCACCGATGCCACATTGTCCAGCGTTCCCCTGACATTGTTGATCTCATCGGTCAGCCCGGTCACCGTAAACCTGAAATTGACCACCTTCACCCGTTTTTCCATCGGGAAAACGACTTCCGAAACCGTATTGCTGTCATCCGTGATCGTCGGGTCGCCGACTTTGATCTCAGGCATACTGTACGAGAAAATCCATCCCGGCTGGTAGATCATCGAATTGCCGTCCGCTTTGGAAGCCCGTCCTGCCCAGTAGGAAGACGACACCGGTTTTGCCACCATCTGCGCTGTTTCGAATTTGTTGGAGTTCAACACCTCGACGTAATCGTTCACATTGACGCAGATCGCCTTATAGGTTCCCACATCCAACAGTCCGAGCACCTGCCCCTCTTTCGGAATATCGTATTGCGCCTGAAGCGTGCCATCCTCCCGGAACAAAAAGAGTTTAAGCGTCTGCGGTATCTCGGCATTCTCCGTAGCTCCCGACCAGTCCAGCTTGACCTGCAACGGCAACCGGGCGATACGGGTGTAAGGCCGTTTGTTGCATCCGAGGAGCACCAACGCGCCCGCAACAGCCAACACCACCGTCAGCAGCGCCGACGCATAACCGTATTTTCCAAGGTTTTTCATCCTTAATATCCTATCCGGCCAACCCGGATTTTACGAACGCCGCCATAAACGGCATTTCGAATTTTCGTCATTATTTTCGCCGCGGCGACCCCATTTCTGTCAGAATACAATCCACACTTTTCCCCTAACAAAAAGAGCCCCTTATCTGTTTTTGTGTCCGATCCGGAATATCACCGTCGCGTTCACCTTCGTAGGCCCGATCCACGCTTTGGTCTTCTGCTCCACCCACAAATTCTTTTTTACGACCGGATTCCACTTGTATACGTCCATTTTATTGCTCAGGTAACCCAAGCCTATCCCGAATTCGAACGCCCAGCGCCGTCCCACCGGCAGGTAGTATCCGTAGCTGATCCCCCCGCCTATCGACGTCCCTTGACGCCCCTTCTCATTCAGCTTGATGTCAAAATCTGCATACTGACCGTATATCCCGAACACATGGCCCGGCTCCGATTTGTCTTCGTTGGTCCAGTAGCGGAACTCCGGGCCGCCCCCCGCCACATAAATTCCCTTGTCACCCGTATCCGTTTTTTTGTTCCAGTAGGTGACCGCCCCTTCCAGCAGGATGGAGAAATGCCCCCCTATATAGAATTCGATCCCGCCGTTCGGAGCCAGCATCAGCCAGTACGGAATATTGGTCCTCAAAGAGATCACCTGGTTCACCGGCCCGGTATACCGGTCGCGCACAGCGTAACTCCCCCCCCTTTGCTGCCGCCCCACTCCCGGCCGCCATACCGGATAGGGATTGGTCACGATCGCCGCCAACTGCCGCTCTTTCTGAGCGGCCGAGATCGTGTCCGACATCAGTTCAGTCAGTTCCGAGGTCACGTTGAACTGCGCTTCCATCCGCGTCGCCGGACTATACCCTTTCGCAGCATTCAGGTACGCAGTAAAATCCACCCGCCGCACCTTATTATATACATCATCTCCCGCCAGCCACGGATCGTCGCTCTCTTCGATCTCCTCGTCCCCGTTCTCCTCCTCGGCAGAACGAATGTACGACGGCATCCGAACCCCCTCCAACTCATTATGTTCCAGCGTCCGAACCAAGTAGTCCCTGACCGCCGCGATACGTGCCTCCGCCAATTCCCGACTGCCGATCCGGCTGTCCGTGGGCGACGTATAAGCCGTAACCACGATCGAGTCGATTCGCGAAACCTCTAACGCCGCCACCCGCTTGGCCAACGAGTCGAACTGCTGCCGCTGCATCAGGTTAGGCCCGTACTGGAACACCAAGTCGCTGCTACCCATCACGAAATAGAACTTCAGCTTCTGAGGCTGCGTCAGGCTCACCGTCACCCCGTCGCCACCGTATCTCCCCGCCGAGATCTGAGCCCTCAGGTCCGTCGCGCAGACCACGACCAACAGCCCCATGGCTGCCGTTGCGATCAGGCGCTTCATATTCATTTTATCGAGTCGCTGCATAGATCAATTTTCCGGCGCGGCGGAAAGATTCTTCTCTTTATTGTTATCGTCCGAAACGACGGCGTTTCCCGACACTTTCCTCATCCCTCCGACTCCCCGCAATTTCAGGTACCTGTACATGCTCCGTTCGTTGCACCGCACGATGTCGCAAATGTCCCGCACGGTAAAATCCCCCTGGCAATACATCCTTACCGCCAAATCCAACTTCTCGGAGTTCATCTTGATCGACCCCTTCGGCCGTCCCCCCTGCACATAGTTTTTTTCTCCCGCCGGCCGTTTTTTCTTTCCATGCCTTACCGCCAGCAACCTTGCAAACCGGTGGATATGCGACAAGAGCACCTCACTTTCCCCGCCCATCAACGCCTCCCTGCACTCTTCCAACCAGTTTTCCTCCAGCGACACCAGCATGAACCGCTTGCGCGACCAAACCAGGAATACCTCCAGCAACTCCTCCGCCCCGTGGCAGATATCCCCCAACGAGCAAATAACCAGTTTATCCTCCTCCTTCAACAACTCCATCACTTCGATAAACCGCTCCTTCACCCTCCCCCGGTCTTCCGCCATCTCGATCCCGTCGACGCCGTAACTCCTCAGCCTAGCCACTCCCGCGCCGGCCCGGTCGATATCATCCGTTATTATGGCGAAACCTCTGGTCATCTCCCTTATTTTATGTCACTTTCACCCGATCCGGCTGCTGCGGAAACCCGAATGACAAGGATACCCCCACACGATACAACACACTGATTGATTGAAGATTCCAGCCTCCCTGTAATCATTAAAACCAACCCTTTATTACCCTTTTCACTCTAATATCTGACAACAAAAATACTGAAAGAAATTCCAATTGCAAATTTTTTGCACATAAAGTTTACAAGACATCCGTTGAAATAGCGTCAGCAAAAGGCACAAGAAAGCCCGGCGGCCGCAAAAACGGCCGCCGGGTATATCTGACAACAACGGAAAATTTATTATGACAGAAACGACTACTCCGCCGACCGCCGGAGTTCATAGAGTGTCACCTCGGCCGGGGCGCCGATACGCATCGGGAAAAGCACATATCCGATCCCGTCGTTCACATAGAGCCTCCGGTCGTCCCTGACGTAAAGTCCCGACCACTCCGGATAGAGGAACTCGGCCGGTGAAAAATGAGAGCGTCCCAGATTCAGCTTCATCTGCATGGCATGGATATGGCCCGACAGCGTGAGATCGGGGGCCGCCACCTGCGGGATCGAGTCCCAGATGCTCGGCGTGTGGGCCACCAAAACGGAGAAATGCGAAGTATCCACCCCCTGCATCGCTCGGCCCAGGTCGCTCCCCACCTCGACGGCGTGCATTCCGTGATGCCGCCCGTTGTGCGGGAAATCGATCCCGGCCACCGCCAAACTGTCACCCCCGCGCCTGAGCCAGACCTTCCCGTTCTGCAAAAGATTCCACCCCAGCGCATGCTGCACCTGTTTCAGCCGTTCCAGACTGCGCGCCGCCGCATCATCGCCGCCGGGAATGTATATGCCCAGATCATGATTCCCCAGTACCGACACCACCCCGTCGGGCGCCTGCAAGCGTTTCAGCTCGCGGAATACCGCCGGCGTGATCTCCGAGCTCCGGACATTGACCAGGTCGCCGCTGTTCACAATCAGGTCAGGCCGGAGCGAACGGATCGTGTCGATCACATCCGCCAGCAGCGTGCCCGACGGAGCCAGATTGCCGATATGCGTGTCCGAAAACTGGACGATCCGGTAACCGTCGAACGCTTCCGGCACTTTCGGCGAGCTGACCACCACCCGGCTCACCCGTATCGTCGAAACGCCGTATAACGCCCCGTAGACCAGCACGCAAACGGCCAGAGCCGCCAAAACGCCGCCCGTTATCTCGAAAAAACGCCACTTTTTCCGAAATATCCGGTTCAGCAGGTCATTTACACCCAGAAACAAGGCAAAGAGCGTCTTCGGCACGAACGACAACAAAAGCACCCACATCAGCCACAGCATAGCCTGCGCCGAGCTGCCGTCCCTGCCGTAGCGCAGGCTCACCGCGTAAAAAACCACCGGCAGGGCTACGTCCAACAACACCGCCTGTGCGATATAGATGACGGATAACCGGCGTTTTTCCGTTCCCCGGAGATAGCGGAACCAAATGTAAATATCGCTCGCCAAACTCAGAACAGCGATCACCGACAGCAGGAAAACTATCATAACATCAAATCTTTTTCATGGAAAAAAGGTCGTAAATATACGCAAATCTACGGGCACTAAACAAAAACGGTTCCATTATATGCCTGTCAGTGAAAAAAGCTATCTTTGTTTTTCAATTCACAGCAACCATGAAACCTACCGCTTTTGCGCTTACCATCTTGGGCCTGTTCGCCACGGCCTGCAACTCCGAAAAGGGGTCGAAAGACCCAAGGAACTCCAAATGGATCTCCCGCGTGGTGGAATACCGCCCGGCCCCGGGTCAATTTATCAACACCTCGCTGGGCAATATGCAGGCCGCAGCGGGTATCGTCGGCGGAAAGAACGGCTGCCTCTCGCTGGGAGGGTTCGGCGGCTACGTGGTCTTCGAATTCGACCATGACGTGCAGAATATCGGCGGCACCGATTTCGTGATCTTCGGCAACGCCTTCGACGGCAACTCCGAGCCCGGCATCGTGGAGGTCAGCCCCGACGGCACACACTGGTACCGGCTCAAAGGCTCGGAAGACGAGACCGCCGGAACCGTTGCCGGTTATACGGTCACTTATACCAAACCTGCCCAAACAGTAACAGCGGAGGCGGTATCGTGGACCGATAACCAGAGCGGGAGCGGCACGGTAGGCACCGTTACGTTCCACCCGCAAAGCTACTGGCCGCTTTTCCTGGCTGGCGATCCGGCCACGCTGGTTTTCAGCGGCATCCGCCTGCCGGACAACTCGTCGTGGAGCGAGCAAGACCAGAAATTCGTCCAGGCCGCTTTCGCGTGGGGATATGCCGACAACTGGTCGGCGGATTACAACGATACGGCCGGAAACGACCCGGATACCCGGGGAAGCAATAAGTTCGACATCGCCAACGCGGTAGACGCGGAGGGGAACCCGGCCCACCTGACCGCCATCCGGCAAGTGAAAGTCTATACGGCCCTGAACCAAATGGTCGGCGGAGGCGTGGGCGAAACCTCGACGGAAGTCTGCGGCGCTCTCTCCCTCTCGGCTGACCTGTAAACTTTACGCTTTCCGCGATCCGCAACCTCTCCGGCTTCTATTTCTCGGCCCCGCAGAACGACTGGACTGCGCCCCACAACGGCAGCCTATGGCGGGACTTGGATAAAACCCTTTTCGACCCCTGCCCGGCGGGGTGGCGGGTGCCGGAGGGCGGCGACAAAGCGAGCGGAAAAAGTCCCTGGCAATATTATAAGACTGCGAATACAGCATGGGAAGGAACCGGGACGTCGCAAGGACGGCGATTGCCTGTAATACAAGAAGATCTAACGGCCTGGTATCCAGGTGACGGCTGGTGCTCAGGATCCAACGGGAAGCTGTCAACCATGAAAACGGTCAGCTATCTTTGGACAACCACCGCCACGGGTACGACGGCATACCGTCCCGTTTTCGACCCTAATCTGACCGACCCTTTCGGCACGGTCGGTACGGGCCGTGCCAATGGTTATCCCGTTCGCTGCGTACGGGAGTGACGGGGATACGGAAGGAGGCGGCCCGTGCATGACGGCCGCCCCTTTGATCCAAAACCCCGGAAAAACCGGATTATATCGCCACGATATAGAGTTTGTTCGCCGGCAAGTCCGGAATGAACAGGTACCCGTCCGATATGCAGATGTCCGCCGGCCCCTGCAACTCCACGCCTAAATCCAGGATCGTCACCGCGTTTTTCTTGTCCGGCGACAAGTCGATGTATCCCACCTCCGCACGTCCCTCCGCATTTTTCCAGTTGCTGAAATAGAGCCTGAAGCCGTCCGGCGACACCGCCACCCCGTCGTACTGCCCGTAGCGCGACCCCAGCAAATTGACAGGCTTCGCCCCCGGCGTGGCCATGTCGATAGCATAGATGACATTCTGTTCGCCCGGCTGCTCGTTCGGATCATACGAAGCGATGAACAAAGTCCCTTCGTGTTCCGCCAACCCGTTGGCCCCCGGAATATCGGCCACCTTTCGCGGCTTGGGTCGCTGCGCGCTCCACACCGCGTCGCAGTCCTTCACATCCAGCGCATACAGATGTCCCGTATTGGTCACGGAGACCAGCAGGAAATCCCCTAAAGCAACAATGTCATTCACGAACAACTCCCCCTCCGGGAAAGCGATCTTCACCGGCCGCAACTCCGGCCGCTTCATATCATACACCACCACGCAACCCACGTCCGCGATAAAGAGGCACCCGTCTTTCACCGCCATCCCCTTCGGCGCGTTGAGCGCACCCGAAGCCGGGAACAGCACCCTGTTCTCCTTGTCCAGCAGGACGATATACCCTTTCCCCTCCTTATTGAGCGGGTCGAACGTATCCGTCCCGAAATTGGAGAGCAGTATCCCCCCGTTCTTCAACGGAAGCGTCCCTTCGTTGAACCGGATATGCTCCGTCACGGTATAGACCTCCGCCTTTTTCGGCAGAGGCGCCGCATTCTGGGCCGAAACTGTGCCCGCTATGGACAAGACCGAAAGCGTCGCGGCGAAAAAAGAAATCGGTTTCATTGTTTTTTCTTTCACAATACTTGCAGTAAAGATAATTAATTTTCTTTAAATTTGTCAATCTATAGAACCATCACACTACCAAACAAACGCATAACGAACCTTATGAACCCAAACATCAAAATTGTTTCGGCTGACGAGGCTGTGAAGGCCGTCAAAAGCGGCGACCATGTCCATCTGAGCTCGGTGGCCAGCGCACCGCAGTGCCTGATCAAAGCCCTTTGCGCGCGCGGCGACCACGGCGAGCTCAAAGACGTATACATCCACCACCTGCATACCGAGGGGCCAGCGCCGTATGCGGATGCCAAATACGAGGGCATTTTCCAGTCGGCGCAGTTCTTCGTGGGCGGTAACCTGCGCCGCGCGACCCAGGAGGGATACGCGGACTATATCCCCGTGTTCCTGAGCGAGACGCAGAAACTCTACCGCTGCGGGGCGCTCCCGATCAATGTGGCGATGATCCAGGTATCGCCGCCGGACAAGCACGGCTATGTGTCGCTGGGAACTTCGGTGGACGCCACGCTGGCGGCGGTCGAGTTGGCCGACACCGTGATCGCCGTGATTAACAAACACGTGCCGAGGGCGTTCGGTCAGGCGATGATCCGCATGTCGGAGATCGACATCTGGTGCGAGGACGACACCCCACTGATCGAGGCTCCCTTCACCGAACCGAACGAGATCGAAACGGCGATCGGTAAGCACTGTGCGGAACTGATCGAGGACGGGGCCTGCCTCCAGATGGGGATCGGCGCCATCCCGAACGCGGTGCTGGCCCAGCTGAAAAACCACAAGAACCTCGGCATCCATACCGAAATGTTCGCCGACGGCGTGCTGCCGCTAGTGGAATCGGGCGTCATCAACGGGAAGAACAAAGTGACGGATCCGGGCAAAATGGTCTCCACTTTCCTGATGGGGTCCCAGAAGGTCTACGACTTTATCGACGACAACCCCGGCGTGCTGATGATGGACGTGGGATACACTAACGACCCGTATATCATTTCGCAAAACCCGAACTTCACGGCGATCAACTCGGCCCTGCAGGTGGACATCACCGGGCAGGTCTGCGCCGACTCGATCGGTACCAAGCACTATTCGGGCGTCGGGGGGCAGATCGACTTTATCTACGGTTCGTCGCTCTCGAAAAACGGCAAGGCGATCGTGGCCATGCCTTCGACCACCAACAAAGGGATCAGCAAGATCGCCCCGGTGCTCAATCCGGGGGCAGGCGTAGTCACTACCCGCGCGCACATGCACTGGTTCGTGACGGAATACGGGGCTGTCAACCTGTACGGACGGACGTTGCAGGAGCGGGCGCGGCTGATGATCAGCGTGGCCAACCCGGCCCACCAGGAAGAGTTGGACAAAGCGGCATTCGAGCGTTTCGGGCCGCACCACACTTATATTAAGATGACCTGCGGGAAGTAAATCTCCTGCATATCTGTTCAGGCCTCCTTTCTCTGCGTAGGAAGGAGGCTTTTTCATTTCCTCCGTCTCCCCCTTCCGTATCCCCGTCACTCCCGTACGCAGCGGACGGAATGGCCGTGGGCGCGGGAATGCGACTCGAAATTGTGCACCCACTCTTTGCTGTAAACGAAATGGCGTCCGGAGGAGGGCGTGTCGTCACTGATCGTGGCAGTGTGGCAAAAACCGGCTCCCAATTGAAAATTTCCGCTCGTGTAATAGCGGCGCGGGGTCAGCGGATACCAATCATCGCCGCCGTTCGACTCCGGAAACGTCCATCGCCTTCCGGCCGACGCTGCCGGCGTTTCGCACCAGAAGCTGTTATCCGCCGTGAAACAGCCCCACGGATTACGTCCGCCCGCCACTTCACCGCTCAGCGGCACCCGCCATCCCGCCGGGCAGGGGTCGAAGTCGCTTCGGCGACACCGTCAGAGCGGTGATCTCACGGGGGCGTAAATGTTTCGAGCCCGAAACGGTTCAGTTCCTTTCTACAACTCCGGAAAAGAAACCGGAAGGAATCAACAGCCATCCCCGGCCTCAACAAAAAAGGCGCGCTTTCCTCGTAACGAGAAAGCGCGCCCACAAATAGTAACGGTGATAGCTACCAGCCCAGGATATATGCGAACATCAGCGGCGCCACGATCGTAGCGTCGGATTCCACGATAAACTTCGGCGTATCGATATCCAGCTTGCCCCACGTGATCTTCTCGTTCGGCACCGCGCCCGAATACGAACCGTAGGAGGTGGTCGAGTCCGAGATCTGGCAGAAGTAAGCCCAGAACGGAGTCTCTTCCCAGCCCAGATCCTGATACATCATCGGCACGCAGCAGATCGGGAAGTCGCCCGATATACCGCCCGCAATCTGGAAAAAGCCCACGCCCTTGCCGCCGCTGTTCTTCTTATACCAGTCGCACAGGAACATCATCGTTTCGATCCCGCCTTTGACCGTCGACGCCTTCATCTCGCCCTTGATGACATACGACGTGAAGATATTGCCCATCGTCGAGTCCTCCCAGCCCGGCACGATGATCGGCAGGTTCTTCTCGCACGCGGCCAGCATCCAGCTGTTCTTCGGGTCGATCTCGTAATACTGCTCCAGCTCCCCGCTGCGGATCAGCTTATACATGAATTCGTAGGGCAGATAGCGTTCCCCCTTGGCGTCGGCATCTTTCCAAATCTTCTCCATATGCCCCTGCAGGCGGCGGAAAGCCTCCTCCTCCGGGATACAGGTGTCCGTCACGCGGTTCAGGTGATTGTCCAGCAACTCGCGCTCCTGCACCGGCGTCAGGTCGCGGTAGTTCGGCACCCGTTTGTAGTGCGAATGGGCTACCAGGTTCATCAGGTCTTCCTCCAGGTTGGCCCCCGTGCAGGTGATGATCTGCACCTTGTCCTGACGGATCATCTCGGCCAGCGATATGCCCAATTCGGCCGTGGACATCGCCCCGCCGAGCGTAATCATCATCTTGCCCCCGGCGTTCATGTGCTCCTCGTATGCCTTGGCCGCATCCACCAGCGCTGCGGCGTTGAAATGGCGGTAATTGTGTGTAATGAACTGTGAAATCGGTCCTTTGCTCATTTTTAACGGGATTTATGTTGTAATACCGGGGACGAAGGTACGAATTAATTACCGGAATATACCTTGTGAAATTAGGGTGGAAAACAGTACCTTTGTTAGCACCAAAAAAGCCATAGAAATATGTGGAGCAACCTGCTGTGGGTGGGGCTCGGCGGCTTCGCCGGGTCTGTATTGCGTTATGGCGTGGGGGTCGGAATCGCCGCGCTTGCTTCCTTGCGGGAAGGGGGGATGCGCTTTCCCGTCGCTACGTTGGCTGTCAATGTGGCAGGATCACTGCTGATCGGGATGCTCATGCGGTATGCGGAACAGGGATCGGCGCAGCACCTGCTGAGCGTGGTGGGGTTCTGCGGGGGATTCACCACTTTCTCCGCCTTTTCGCTCGAAAGCGTGCGGCTCCTGCGCGACGGGCACACCTCCACGGCCTTGCTCTATATCGGTGCGAGCCTCGTGCTGTGCATCGGAGCGGCTTTCTTAGGAATGACAATAAAAACTACCAGATAATGGAACTATTAGACAGAATCAGAGAACAGGCGCGGTCGGCCAAACAGCGGATCGTGCTGCCGGAAGGCAACGAGGAGCGCACCATGCGCGCGGCCAACGAGATCGTAGAACAGGGGATCGCGGACATCACCCTGATCGGTAACCCGGAGGAACTCAAGGGGCTGGCCGATGACTGGGGGCTCGAACATGTGATTAACGGGGATATCTATATCGTCGACCCGGCCAACCATCCGAAAAAAGAGGCTTACGTGGACTTGATGCTCCAGATTCGCGCCTCGAAAGGGCTGACCCGCGAAGAAGCGGAGCGGCATATCCTCAATCCGCTCTACCTCTCGGTGATGATGATCAAGGCGGGCGACGCCGACGGTGAGGTGGCCGGGGCCGGGAATGCGACGGGGGATGTGCTTCGGCCGGCGTTCCAGTATGTCAAGACCAAGCCGGGGATCTCGGTGGTGTCGGGGGCTTTCATTATGCTCCTGAAAGACAAGCACTACGGCGAGAACGGGATGATGATCTTCGCCGACTGCGCCGTGCATCCGAATCCGACGGCTCCGGAACTGGCGCAGATCGCCGTGGAGACGGGAAAAACGACGCGGGCCATCGTAGGTATGGAGCCGCGCATCGCTATGCTGAGCTTCTCGACTAAAGGGTCGGCCAAACACGAGATGGTAGACAAGGTGGTCGAAGCCACGAAGATGGCGCAGGAGATGGCGCCGGACATGAAGATCGACGGCGAATTGCAGGCCGACGCGGCCATCGTGCCGGGCGTGGGGGCCAAGAAGGCGCCGGGTTCGAAGATCGCCGGACGGGCCAACGTGCTGGTTTTCCCGACCCTCGAAGTGGGGAACATCGCCTACAAACTGGTGCAGCGCCTGGCGGATGCCGAGGCGATCGGGCCGATCCTCCAGGGGATGGCGGCGCCGATCAATGACCTTTCGCGCGGCTGCTCGGTGAGCGATATTGTCAATTTGGTGGCTATCACGGCTTGCCAGGCACAGGCCGAACGCAAATAATTTCCGATTTCTTTTCTTTAATCGTTCGTTTTTGTGTCTACCCGCATTGCACTGTCGCTTTCTTGAAAGAAAGCTCCGCAAAGAACTTTCCAGAGCTTCGCTAATCCAAGCGTGTCGGTCATAGTTCGTTCGGGTCGGGGCTTTCACGATGAGCGCGCTTTGATGCAATTATTACCTTAGCGCGCTACATCGGAAAGTCCCCGGCCCAAGCTAAGGAGCCCGGCAGGTTTAGGATGCGTTAGCATCCTCGAAAGTTTTTCTGGTTCTCTTTGTTCACAAAGAGAACAGGTCCGTACAGGGGTAGTAAAAAACGAACAAATAAATAAAACAATAATGATCATTCTTGTACTGAACTGCGGCAGTTCGTCCATCAAATACCAGCTGATCCGGATGACCAGCCAGACGGAACACAAACTGCTGGCCAAAGGCCTCGTGGAACGCATCGGCCTGACCGACGGCATCCTGACCCACAAACCCACCGGGAAACCCAAATACGAATTCGTGCAGAGCATCCCCGACCACTCGGTCGGGATCAACCTGATCCTCGACGCCCTGACCGACGAGCACCACGGCGTGATCCAGAGCCTGAGCGAGATCTCCGCCGCCGGGCACCGCGTGACGCACGGCGGGGAGTACTTCTCCGACAGCGCCATCGTCAATCCGACCGTCAAGCAGCAGATCGAAAGCTGTTTCAAGCTCGCGCCGCTGCACAACCCGGCCAACCTTAAGGGGATCTTGTCCATCGAGCGGCTGCTGCCGACCATCCCGCAGGTGGCCGTGTTCGACACCTCGTTCCACCAGACCATGCCGCGGGAATCGTACCTCTACGCCATCCCGTACAAATACTACGAGGAAGACCGCATCCGCCGGTACGGGTTCCACGGGACCAGCCACAAATACGTGGCGCAGAAAGCCTGCGGAATGACCGGGCTGGACTTCGAGCACTCCAAGATCATCACCTGCCACATCGGCAACGGGGCTTCGATCACCGCCATCAAAGACGGGAAATCGTTCGACACCTCGATGGGCTTCACCACCGTGGACGGCCTGATGATGGGCACCCGCAGCGGAGAGATCGACCCCGGCGTGCTGCTGGAGATCATGGACAAAGAGGGGCTGAACACCCAGAAAGCCACCGACCTGATCAACAAACAGTCCGGATTGCTGGGGGTGAGCGGCATCTCGTCCGACTGGCGCGACGTGCGCGAAGCGGCCGAAAACGGCAATGACCGGGCCAAGCTGGCGCTGGATATGTACATGTTCCGGATCAAACGGTTCGTCGGGGCCTATATGGCGGAACTCGAAGGAGCCGACATGATCGTCTTCACGGGCGGTATCGCCGAGAATGTCGCCAAACTGCGATATACCGTTTGCAAAGGGCTGGAGTGCATGGGCGTTTACCTGGACAACCAGGCCAACGACAAGGCTTACGGCGAAGACGCCATTATCTCCGCGCCAAACTCCGCGGTCAAAGTCGTGGTGGCCACCACCAACGAGGAGCTGGTCATCGCTTCGGACACCTTCCGCCTGCTGCGGAAACGGCCCGAAACGAGTGCCGCTGCCGAATAACTTTTTTTGACCTAACTCCGGCCCCTTTCCGAAATCCACGGCCGGACATGTTGAATCATACCGTTACGCCCCTTGTTCCATTGGGGCGGTAACGGTATTTTATTTATCCTCGAACGAACAGATGAAACGAATCCTTTTACTATTCTCCGCTGCCCTGACGGGTATTATCTCCCTCCCGGCACAAGTCCGGCCCGTGACGTACCAGATCAGTGCGGGCAATATCGACCTGCAAGCCGCCGGCACCTATCCGCAGAAGGTGCTCAAGGTGCTCGAACGGAGCGACACCCTCATCCGCATCGAACTCAGTGCCTTTCCACCTGTGACCGATACCGTCCGACGCGGGCTGACCAAAACGGCACCCTACCTTCCAGGATATGTGTGGCCCGACTCCGTCGCCCGGTATCTCGAACCGACCCCATTGATCCGGCCGGACAGTCCGCGCATCAAGGCCATTGCCGACACCCTTTTCACAGGTGACGAGACCCTGGCCATCGACGTGATCCGCAAAGGGCTGGAATTCGCAAAAGATTACCTTACGTTCGACCGGCAGCTGGCCATGGAACTCGACGCGGGCCGCTGCACGACCTTGCCCGTGGACTCGATCCTCGATCGCCGCAAAGGCACGTGCAGCGAATACACCAACCTCTTTATCGCCCTGATGCGGCACAAAGGCATCCCGACCCGCATGGCCGTCGGCTACGTCTATATGCCGCAAAACGATGTCGAGGGCTCCCACGCCTGGGCGGAATGCTATCTGAAAGGTTACGGCTGGTTTACGGTCGATCCGCAGAATGCCGTGCTCTGGTTCCCGCAGGGAGTCATCAAGCTGTTCCACGGCAAAGATTTCATCGACTGTAACATACGCACCCTGCCGGACATGTATCCCGTGAACATCCGGATCATCGACGGGCAGTAATCCTTTTGCCCGCCTATATATATGCGCAGGGGGCCTTCCGTAAACGGAAGGCCCCCTGCGTTTGATATGGAATTACTCCCACTCAATCGTTGCCGGCGGTTTCGACGAAATGTCGTACACTACCCGGTTGATCCCCCGCACCTTATTGATAATATCGTTCGACACCTTTGCCAGCAATTCATACGGCAGGTGTACCCAGTCCGCCGTCATCCCGTCCGTCGAAGCCACCGCGCGCAGCGCCACGCACGACTCGTAGGTCCGCTCATCGCCCATCACCCCCACGCTCTGCACCGGCAGCAGCATAACGCCCGCCTGCCAGACCTTGTCGTACCAGCCCCACTCCCGAAGAGCGTTGATGAAAATCGCATCCGCCTCCTGCAAAATGCGCACCTTCTCCTTGGTCACCTCCCCCAAGATACGAATCCCCAGCCCCGGCCCCGGAAACGGATGACGCCCCAGTAATAAGTCAGAAAGCCCTAACTCCCGCCCAATCCTTCTGACCTCGTCTTTGAACAGGAGCCGCAGAGGTTCGACTATTTTGAGATTCATCTTCTCCGGCAGGCCGCCCACATTGTGGTGCGACTTGATCGTGACGCTCGGCCCGTTCACCGACACCGACTCGATCACGTCCGGGTAGATCGTCCCCTGCGCCAGCCACTTCACATCCTTGAGTTTCTGCGCCTCCTCATCGAACACCTCGATAAAGTCGCGGCCGATGATCTTGCGCTTCTGCTCCGGATCGGTCACCCCTTTGAGATCAGACAGGAACTTGTCTCCTGCATCCACCCCGATCACATTCAGCCCCATATGCTGGTACGAATCCAACACCGAACTGAACTCATCCTTCCGCAGCAACCCCATATCCACGAAGATACATGTCAGGTTATTCCCTATAGCCTTGTGCAGCAGCACCGCCGCCACCGACGAGTCCACCCCGCCCGAAAGGCCCAGCACCACTTTATCCCCCCCAAGGCGTTCCCGCAGCTCCGCCACCGTCGATTCGATATACGAAGCCGGCGTCCAATCCTGACGGCAGCCGCAAATATCCACCACAAAATGCTTCAGCAACTTGATCCCCTCCGTCGAGTGGTACACCTCCGGGTGGAACTGAATGCCCCAGGTATCCTCGCCCGCGATATGGAACGCCGCCACCCGCACATCCTCCGTGCTCGCAATAATCTCGCACCCCGTCGGCTCCTTCACGATCGTGTCACCATGCGACATCCACACCTGTGTCGGATCGCTCAGTTCCCGGATCAAAGCATTCTCTTTCTGCACCTTCGACAACATGGCCCGGCCATACTCCCGGCTATTGCTCGGCGCCACCTCGCCGCCGAAATGGTGCGCCAGGTACTGCGCCCCGTAGCACACTCCCAGCAGCGGCAGCTTGCCCTTAATGCCCGACAGGTCGATCTGCGGCGCCTCCTTGTCCCGCACAGAGAACGGGCTCCCCGACAAGATCACCCCTTTGACCGAAGCGTCGATCGCCGGATAGTGGTTGAACGGGTGTATCTCGCAATAGACATTCAGCTCGCGCACGCGCCGCGCAATCAGTTGCGTGTACTGCGACCCGAAGTCGAGTATCAGAATTTTTTCCTGCATACAAAGTTTTTTATGATTCCACAAAATTACACCATTCGGGGGAAATAACATCACCTCCGCGGACTAAATCGACCCGATTTTCAAGGAGTGGTCTTTCTCCAAAGCAAGGCCAAGCCCGTCACGCCCCAGCACCGTGTCCGGGAACTCCGCCTGCGCCTCCGCCAGCAAAGGTTCCAAATCTTTGTACCGCGAAGAATAGTGCCCCAGCAGCAAATACCTCACCCCCGCTTTTTTCGCCAGCCGCGCCGCCTGCAAAGCCGTAGTATGCCCCGTTTTCAAGGCCAACGCCTTATTGTCGTGCATATAAGTCGCTTCATGGTAAAGCAAGTCCACCCCTTCGACAAGAGTCGCCACCTTCCCCGACGCCGTCGTGTCGCTGCAAAAAGCATAGCTCCGCGGCTCATACGGTCGGTACGTCGCCTCCGCGGCCGTAAGCGGCATCCCATTGGCCAGCACAGCGTCCTCTCCCCGTTTGAGAACCGCAATCTGCAACGGATCCAGGCCATACCCCTCCACCAAATGCCGGTGCACGTTCAAGCCTGGCACCCGCTCCCTGAACAGGTACCCGCAGCACGGCACCCGATGCCTCAAAGGTATGGTGGTCACCGTCATCGTCCGGTTCGACCACACCTCGGTCGACAGTCTGGCATCCACCTCCCTGATTTCCAATGGATACGGCAGTTCGATCTGGAAAAAGGCGAAATGGCTCCTCAGCATATCTCCGAAAGGCTTCGGCGCCACGATCTCCAGCGCCCGCTGCCGCCCCATCATCGCCATCGTAGAAAGTAGCCCAAAAATACCGTAAACATGATCCCCATGCAGATGACTGATAAAGATCACATTGAGCTTCAACGGATTGATCCCGTAGCGCGACAATTGATACTGCGTCCCCTCGCCGCAGTCGATCAAAAAAAACTGCTCATGTACGTTCAGTACATGAGCAGTATGATGCCTGGAAAGCGTCGGACGAGCCGAGCTGCATCCCAGTATGGTAACCTGGAAGGTCATAAGTTGGCCCTAATTTTTACCCTCAAGCTGCGCTTTGAGTTCGGCCAGCCCTGAGATATCCCCCAGCGTGGTCTTCTCCATCGACGAAGAGAGTTTCTTCACCGCATCCTGCGTCGAAGCCTCTTTCACGGCATCTTCCTTGGCCTTGGCCTCTTCGAAAGTGCGGGTGTGCGAGAGGATGATCTTGCGGTTGTTCTTGCCGAACTCCAGCACGCGGAATTCCAGCGTCTCTCCGTTCTTGGCGGTAGTCCCGTCGGCCTTGACCAAACCGCGGCCCGGTACGAAGCCTTCCCCTCCTTCATTGAGAGTCACCACAGCGCCCTTGTCATTCACCTCGGTAATGGTACCGGTGTGGATCGAATCCGGCTTGTAGATGGTTTCGTAAACATCCCACGGATTTTCCTCAAGTTGCTTATGCCCCAAGCTCAGGCGACGGTTCTCCTTGTCGATCTCCAGCACCTGGACGTCGATCGTAGCGTCGATCTGGGTGAATTCTGACGGATGTTTGATCTTTTTAGTCCAGCTCAGGTCGCTGATGTGGATCAGGCCGTCGACCCCCTCTTCCAGCTCGACGAACACGCCGAAGTTGGTGAAGTTACGCACCCGTGCCGTGTGGCGCGAGCCGACCGGATATTTGGACTCGATATTTTCCCACGGATCCGGGGTCAGCTGTTTGATCCCCAGCGACATCTTGTGGTCTTCGCGATCCAGGGTCAGGATAACCGCCTCCACTTCGTCGCCCACCTTCATGAAGTCCTGTGCCGAACGCAGGTGCTGCGACCAGCTCATTTCCGAAACGTGGATCAACCCTTCGACCCCCGGAGCGATCTCGATGAACGCGCCGTAGTCGGCCATCACAACCACCTTGCCTTTGACCTTGTCGCCGACCTTCATTTCCGAGGCCAGTGCGTCCCACGGATGCGGGGTCAGCTGCTTCAGACCCAAAGCGATACGTTTCTTGGCATCGTCGAAATCGAGGATCACCACGTTCAGTTTCTGATCCAGCTGGACGATCTCTTCCGGATGGTTCACACGGCCCCACGAAAGGTCGGTGATATGGATAAGCCCGTCCACGCCGCCGAGGTCGATAAATACCCCGTACGAAGTGATGTTCTTGACCGTCCCTTCGAGGATCTGGCCTTTTTCGAGCTTGCCGATGATGTCTTTTTTCTGCTGTTCGAGTTCGGCCTCGATCAGCGCCTTATGCGACACGACCACGTTGCGGAACTCCTGGTTGATCTTCACCACCTTGAATTCCATGGTCTTGTCCACGTAAATATCGTAATCGCGGATAGGTTTCACGTCGATCTGCGAACCCGGCAGGAAGGCCTCGATGCCGAACACGTCCACGATCATACCGCCCTTGGTGCGGCACTTGATGTAGCCCTTGATGATCTCGTCTTTCTCAAGCGCTTCGTTGACGCGGTCCCACGAGCGGAGCTGGCGTGCTTTCTTGTGCGAAAGGATCAGCTGGCCTTTTTTGTCCTCGGCCGATTCCACATAAACTTCCACTTTGTCGCCGGCCTTGAGTTCCGGATTGTAGCGGAATTCGCTGCTGGGGATCACCCCTTCCGATTTGAAGCCGATGTTCACCAGCACTTCGCGTTTGTCAATGGAGGTAACGGTACCTTCCATCACCTCGCCGGCCTGAATGTTGGACAAGGTCTGGTCGTACTCCTGGGCGATCTGCTCTTTCGATTCGCCGCCGTAGAGGCCGGCTTCGGTTTCGAAAGCTTCCCAGTTGAACGATTCGACGGGAACCGATGCGTTCGAAGGTTTCTGCGCCTTCGTTTCTTCTGCGTTTGTAGTCATTTTGTTGTTTTGAATGAGACTAAACGGGTTAGACATTATGTATTGACGCCCTCCTTCGCTCCCGGAAGAGCGCCGAAAGGCGTCGCAAAGGTACGATATTTTTTTAACTTACAAGCGGTTGGCCCTACTTTTCGCGTTTTTCGAGCCCGATATAGACCACCCAGTAATGCGGCATCCGGCCGAAAGCCTCGTTGTGCATATCGGTATCCATTTGGCGTTCCATGCAGAACCGGTAGGCCGGCTCGCCACCGAAACGCTTCGACAGCTCCGCATCGTACCAGAACGCCCCAAAAAACGCCACCGGCACTTTTTCGCCCGCTTTCATCCCTTCGGTTTTGAAAGGTTTCGGCCGGTAGGTATTGAATCGTTTGAAGTCCGGTTCCGCCTTGCGGAATTTCAACAGGGTACCCACCTGCATCCGCCCCTCCAGGTTGCAATAGAGCATCGCCGCGGAGTCCGTTCTCGGCACGAAAAAGAGTTTCAGGCTCGTCAGGCCGGTCGAATCCCACGGCGACCAGACATCCCCCATCGCCATCTCACGCACGGTCCGCACCGAATCCCTTCCGAAATGCTCGTCGATCCGCAGCGTGACCTGCAACGTGGTATCCCTGATCCCCGACAGGTCGTATTTTTGGATATACATCTCTTTCAGCTCCAGCAACTCTCGCAAATCGGCCGCATCCACCGGCACCGGCTCCGCCCGGTAAACGCCCGCCTCCGTCGGAACAGCTCGCGGTTCGACACTCTTTTTCGCTATGGCCGTTCCCGTGAAAATCAGAACGAGCAACGATCCGGCTAAAATCTTTTTCATACGTGTAGTGTGGGTTGGTAATCGGCACCTAAGATACAAAAAAACAGGAACCCCTGTAACCGGGATTCCTGCATAAAATAAACGGATGACCGACTTTTCGCAAAAGGTTACGCCCTCACCTGCGCCCCCGTCGCTTTGGTCAGCGCAGCCGAGATATTACCCATAATGCGCTCGATTTCAGTGTCCGTCAGTGTCTTGGTCGTATCCTCGATCACGAAGTTCAGCGCATACGATTTCTTCCCCTCCGGCAGTTTGTCTCCCTCGTACACGTCGAATAGCCCCACCGATTTCAGCAGCTTTTTCTCCGCCTTGGCTGCCGCCTCGCGCAGCTGCGAGAAAGTGACATTCTTGTCCACCAGCAAAGCCAAATCCCGCTTCACTTCCGGGTATTTCGACAGCTCCGACGCTTGCACACGCACCGTATCCGCAATCTTCTGAAGCTGTGTCACATTCATCTCCATATAGTAGACCGGCTGTTTCAGGTCGAACACTTTGCGCGCCAGTTTATTGGAAACCACCCCCATCTCGAACAGCTTCTTGCCCCGGATGGTATAAGTCACCGCCTCGGAGTAGAGGTCGCTCTCCAAAGTGTCGTAATATCCCTCGTAAATATTGACCCCGAACCGCTGCAACAACTGTTCCGCCAGGTATTTAACCGTAAAGAAATCCGACGCCTGCGGTTTGGGCCGGTTCCAGTTCGGCTGGCGTTCCAGCCCCGTCACCGTGATGGCCAGCCGGCGCTCCTCCCGGTACGGCTTGAGCGTACCTTTGGCCCCCTCGACAGCCGCTGCCGCAGGAGAGTAGAAATAGCAGTTCCCGAACTCGAACAGCCGCAAATCCCCGTTCCGCCGGTTCACATTCAGCGCCACCGCCTCCAAGGCATTGAACAGCAGCGTCTGCCGCATCACATTCAGCTCGTTGCTCAACGGATTCAGAATCCGGACGCAATTCTCCGCCTGATACGACGTAAGCCCCTCGTAATAGGCCCCTTTAGTCAAAGAGTTGCTCATAATCTCCACACACCCCAAGCCCGCGAGCAAGTCCGACGCCGCATCGATCAGCTTGTCCGGAGTCTTCTGGTTGCCGTACGTAATCACATTCTTGATAAAGTGCGGGTTCGGCACGTTGTTGAACCCGTAGATCCGCAGGATCTCCTCCGCCACATCCGCCTCCCGCTGCACATCGACCCGGTAAGCCGGCACCGCTATATCCAGCACCGTATCCCCATTCTCCTCTTCGGATTCCCCCCGTATCCCAATCTCCAAACCGGTCAGTATCGCCTTAGCCGTCGCGACCGGAATATCCGTGCCGATCAGCCGGTTGATACGCCCCAGGTTGATGCTGAACTCGAACGGCCCGATCTTCTGCGGGTAAATATCCACCACATCCGACGAGACGATCCCGCCCGCCAGTTCCTTCACCAGCAGCGCCGCACGCCGCACCGCATACGCCCCCATCTCCGGATCCGTTCCCCGCTCGAAACGGAACGACGAATCCGTGTTCAAACCGTGCCGCCGCGCGCTTTTGCGCACCGACACCGGATCGAAATAGGCCGCTTCGATGAAAATATCCGTCGTGGCGTCCGTCACCCCGCTGTCCATCCCCCCGAACACCCCCGCCAGGCACATCGGCCGCTTGTCGTCGCAAATGACCAGATCCTCACCCGACAGCTTCCGCTCCACCCCGTCCAAAGTCACGAACGGCTCCCCTTCCACCGCACGCCGCACAATAATCCGATGTCCGCCCACCTGGCCCATATCGAACGCGTGGAGCGGCTGCCCGCACTCGTGCATCACGAAATTGGTAATGTCCACCACATTGTTCTTCGGGTTCATGCCGATCGCGCGCAGCTTTTGCTGCAACCAATCCGGACTCGGCCCCACCTTCACCCCTTTCACCGTCACTCCGGCATACCTCGGCGCTCCCGCCGGATCCTCGACCGTCACAGTCACCGGCAACGCTTTCGCATCGTCCACCCGGAACGCCGATACATCGGCCAGCCGCGCCGCCGTCGCAGCCCCATTGGCCGTCAGGTACGCCGCCAGATCCCGCGCCACCCCGTAGTGCGACGCCGCGTCGATCCGGTTCGGGGTCAGTCCGACCTCGAACACGTAATCGTCCTGCAAATCGTACACCTCAGCCGCCGGCGTTCCCGCCTTCACAGCCGAATCCAGCACGATGATCCCGTCATGGGACGCCCCCACCCCGATCTCATCCTCCGCGCACAGCATCCCCATCGACTCGACGCCCCGGATTTTCGATTTCTTGATCTTGAAGCCCTCCTCTTCGCCGCTCGGATAGAGGATCGCCCCGATCTGCGCCAGTATGACCTTCTGCCCGGCCGCCACGTTCGGCGCCCCGCACACCACCTGCAACGGCTCCCCGCCATCCCCGACAGACACCGTCGTAATATGCAGATGATCCGAATCCGGATGGTCGGCGCAGGTCAGCACTTCGGCCACCACCAGCCCCGCCAATCCCCCGCGGATGCTCTCCACCTTCTCGATCCCCTCGATCTCCAGCCCCGCCGCGGTCAGTATCTCCGCCGCTTTCTCCGCCGTCAGGTCGGTCTTAATATAGTCCTTCAGCCAGTTGTACGAAATCTTCATCTTACTTACTGTTAATTATCGTTCGTTTATTCGCATGTATTTAGTACCGTATTGCCGCTTTCTAATTTCCGGCTTTTTGCGGCTCGCTTCGGCCGCCGGGCGGGTCGGTTTTGTGAACTGGGGGCGGATGACCGGGAGCGGCCGCATCGAGCAACGCGAGAGTGGCGGCCCCCCCCAGGGGAGGCGTCCGGTCCGCCCGCTGGCGCGGAAACGTAAGGCAAGTTATAGCCCGATAAGTTCAACGGGACTTTCTTTAAAGGAAGAACAGTACCATGTGGCGCAATGACAAATAAACGAACCGTTAAAATTTAAGAGATGTAAAGATATGGAATTTATTTCAAACGATCACGCAGGAGCTCCAGCATAGCCGCATTGGCCGGCGATTGCAGGGAGGTATGCACGCGGTTCACGATCTTCAGCGCCGCGCTCTTGGCCTCCCTCGAACCGCGCTCCGCCACGATATCCAGCGACATCGCCAGCGGCAGGTGGTACGACTCCGGCACTGTGTCCAGCAGCAGGCCCAACCGCGCGACGAACAGGGACAGATCCTCCGCTTCACGGAGTGCCGCCACGTCCGACATCGACTGCAACGACAGCGCAGCGGGCAACTCCAGGCTTCCGGCCGTGCGAATCATAGCCTCCGCCACATCCGCCCTGTAAGGCACGCTCCCCACCACATACGGCAACATCGACTGCAACAAAGCCTCCGTCAGCACCGCATCCACCTCCTCCCGCCCGATCTCCTGACGGAACAGATCCACGTGCGAGATCAGGTAGTTGAATGCCGTCGAACCGTACCGCGTCACCACGCTGTTCTCGAACATCGGCCACACCACCCCGTTAGCCACGTCCTGCGGCAGCTGTTCTCCCAGGAATTGCGACACCGCCGCATCGGTCGCCTCCGTGTCCGACTGCTCCGCCGCGGCATAGACCTGCCTCAAACGCCACGTCCCCGTCCCCTGCACCGCCATCAGGATTGTCTGAATGCGCTGTTCGAAATCCTCCGGGTCGAGCGTCACGTCGATCTTGTCCAACACATCGCCGTTCGCGTTGAATATCAGGATCGCCGGGTAACCCGTCACCTGGTATATCCCTGCCAGATCGGCCCCGTCCGGCGTTCCCGTCGGCACTTGTACCGCCACGAACCGGGCCTCGACGAGCGACCGCACCGCCGAATCGCCCAGCACCCGCTCCGACATCCAGCGGCTGCGGTGGTTCCAGTCGGCATAGAACTCCACCAAAAGCAGTTTCCGCTGCTGTTTGGCGACCGCCAAAGCCGCGTAAGGATCGCTGCCCCAATACACCAGCCCCCGCCGGGCCGTATCCGCCTGTATCTCCTCCGCGCGGGCCGCTCCTGCAGATAGACACAGCATAAAGAGGCTGAAAACTTTAATCCAACCGGCCATAAATGATCTTTTTGCAAAAAGGAAGAGGTTTCCGCGACCCTGAAGGCAAAAATCCGCCCCGGCACGAAAACCTCTTCGTAAATAAACCGATAAACCTGCATCCGGCAAGGCGTATCGCCAGCCGGAGCGGAGAGATTAGTGGCAACCGCAACCGTCGCCGCAACCGCCATCCCCGCAGTCACCGCCGTCGCAACCATCGCCACAGTCGCCCCCGCAGGAGCAACCGCCGCCCGCCGGCATCAGATCTTCCGGAGTGGCTTCGCGCACGCCGAGAATCTCGCCCGTGAAGTTGAGCGTTTTACCGGCCATCGGGTGGTTGAAATCCATCGCGACATCGTTTTCGTTCACCGCCTTGACGGTGCCCATCAGTCGGTTACCGGCTTGATCGGCCATCGGCAGCACATTACCCACCACCAGCATATCGTCCGGAATGGCCCCGTCCACCATGAACACATCTTTGGGCAGATTCACTACCGCTTGCGGGTTAACCTCGCCGTACCCTTCCGCCGGAGTGAGTACGAATTCGAATTTGTCCCCCGCTTCCTTGCCGGCGATAAACTCCTCGAACTTCGGCAGGAGCATCCCCACGCCGTAAACGAATTCCAACGGACGTTCCGCCGTAGCCTGGTCGGCCACCTGGCCGTCGACCGTCAGTGTATATGCCAACGATACGAATTTGTTTTCTGAAATTTTCATCTATTGTTATTTGGTAATTGACTGACTAACGGACTCTGCACTCTTGATATTTTGCACTAAGTTGTTCGTTCCTATTTTTTCATCAGGCCGGAGCCAGCGGGGGCAAAACCAAGCGAAGCGCGGGTTGCAGCCCTCCGCCCTGGGTGGCTCCGGCCTGTCCGCTGCCGCGGGAAACGACTTTACAGGTACGACTCCAACGGATCGCAGGTGCAGACCAAATTCCTGTCCCCGTATCCCGCGTCGATCTTCGACACATACGGCCAGAACTTGTTCTCCGCCACCCACGGCAGCGGGAACGCCGCCTGCATCCGCGAATACGGGTGCGACCACTCCCCACAACACTCAAGTGAGGTATGCGGCGCATTCTTTACGATATGGTCTTCCTGTCCGATCCCCGCTTCGCACTCCGCTTTGATCGCGATCAGCGTTTCGAGGAAACGATCCAGCTCCGCTTTCGGCTCGCTCTCCGTCGGCTCCACCATCAAGGTGTCGTGCACCGGGAACGACAGCGTCGGCGCATGGAACCCATAGTCCATCAGCCGCCGCGCGATATCCCCTGTCTCGACCCCGTAGTCCGCGCGGAAGTTCCGGCAGTCCACGATCATCTCGTGCCCCACACGCCCGGTCTCGCCCGTGTAGACGATCCCGTAGTGTCCTTTCAAAGCGCATGCCATATAATTGGCCGCCACGATCGCCATCTCCGACGCCCGGCGCAAGCCGCTCGCCCCCAGCATCTTGATATAGCCGTACGAGATCGCCTGCACCATCGCGCTGCCCCACGGAGCCGCCGACACCGCCGTGATCCCCTCCGTCCCTCCGGTTTTCACGATGGAGTGCGACGGCAGGAACGGCGTCAGGTGCTTGGCCACCCCGATCGGCCCCACGCCCGGCCCCCCGCCCCCGTGCGGGATCGCGAAAGTCTTGTGCAGGTTCAGGTGGCACACGTCCGCCCCGATATACCCCGGACTGGATAAACCCACCAGCGCGTTCATATTGGCCCCGTCGAAATAGACCTGCCCCCCGTTTTCATGTATAACGTCGATAATCTCCTTGATCTTGCCCTCGAAAATCCCGTGCGTGGACGGATAGGTAATCATCAGGCACGAAAGACGATCGCGATTCTCGACAGCCTTTTGCCGCAAGTCGTCCACATCCACGTTCCCTTTCTCGTCCGTCGCCACCACGACCACCTGCATCCCCGCCATCGCCGCCGAAGCCGGATTGGTGCCGTGCGCCGACGCCGGGATCAGGGCGATATTCCGGTGGTAATCCCCCCGGCTGTGGTGATAAGCCCGGATCACCATCAGGCCCGTGTACTCGCCCGCCGCGCCCGAATTGGGCTGCATCGACATCGCATCGAAGCCCGTAATGACCGCCAGGTCATGCTCCAGCCCGCGGATCATCTCCATATACCCTTCTGCCTGGTCCAGCGGCACGAACGGATGGACATTGCCCCACTCCGCCAGCGACAGCGGCATCATCGACACCGCCGAATTGAGCTTCATCGTGCACGAACCCAGCGGGATCATCGAGTTGGCCAGCGAGATATCCCGCCGCTCCAGCTTCTTGATATACCGCATCAGATCCGTCTCGTTATGGTACTTGTGGAACACCTTCTCCGGCAATATTTCGCTCTTGCGCGCGAAAGCCCCGTCGAAGAAAGTTCCCTCTTCGATCGTCGTAACAGCGGGTGCAGTTTTCGCCCCATCAGACAGCGCCTCGGCAAAAATAGCCGCAACAGTATTCACCTCCTCGACCGTGGAGACCTCGTCGAAACTGATATGCACCACGTCATTGGTCGGATAGAACAGGTTCAGCCCCTTCCTGACCGCAATCGCCTCGACCTTCTCCGCATCGGCAACCACTTCAAGGGTATCGAAATAATTATCGGAAACCAACTCATACCCCAACCCCTTGAGCAGTTCCGCCGCCGCATGGGCGTGCGAGTGGGCATGGGTCGCAATGCGTTTCAAGCCCTCCGGCCCGTGGTACACCGCGAACATCCCCGCCATCGTCGCCAGCAGCGCCTGCGCCGTGCAGATATTGGAGGTCGCCCGCTCCCGCTTGATATGCTGCTCGCGCATCTGCAAGGCCATGCGCAGCGCCGGATTCCCC
>CANQXP010000017.1 GCA_947627885.1 uncultured Rikenella sp. | reverse complement strand
GGCCCGGCGATGCTCAAGCATCGCGCAAAAGGACTCAGCTACTCGCTCTTTCGGGTTCGGCCTTGCGCCGTCCCCCCCGGCCGCTTTGCGGCCCGGCGCAAAGGCCGCCGCTCACGCGGGAGCCCAACTATCCGTTTCCTTGTTTCGGACAAAAGCTATTCACTCTTTCGGGTTCGGGCCGCCCGCGCCCCCTACGGGGGCGGCCCGGCGATGCTCAAGCATCGCGCAAAAGGACTCAGCAACTCGCTCTTTCGGATTCGGCCTTGCGCCGTCCCCCCCCGGCCGCTTTGCGGCCCGGCGCAAAGGCCGCCGATAGCACGGGAGCCCAACTATCCGTTTCCTTGTTTCGGACAAAAGCTACTCGCTCTCTCAGCTTCGGCCTGCGCGCTCCGGGGGTGGCGGCCCCGTTGGGGCTTCTATCAGGGTTTGCATAGCCCCAATGGGCGCCAGCGCGCAGGGCCGGCGTTCCAAACGGAACGCTATACTTGCTCTTTCGTCTTCGGGCCGCCGGTGCCGCGGGCACTCCGGCAGGGCTGTAACTGCCCTATGTACTGCTTGGCGGCAGGCCCGGCGATCCTCACGGATCGCGCTTCTCGCTCATCGTCTTACCGCGGCTTCGCGCTTACGCGCTCCGCGGCCCGCTGCCGCGGAAATACAGCCATTCGCTCACGGCCCGTCTTGGTTGCGAAAGCCAAGGCTTTCGCAACCAAGACTCCACAGCCCCACTGAGATCCGAAACCCCATATCACTCCGCTGCAAACACTCCCTCCGGTGAACAGCGGGCCGGCCGGTGATCGGCCGGCCCGCTCCCCGTCGGTCGGTCACCGTCCGGGCAAAAAGGCATCTCTCACAGATTATTGCAATCCCCGGACATGCTTTTCCCAAGCCCACGCCGAGCGCAGGGTATCCCCCAGATCCCGTTCCGCACGCCAACCCAGCTCCTTGTTGGCCAGCTCCGTCGAGGCCCATATCTTCTCCACGTCGCCCGGTCTGCGGTCCACGATCTTGTGCGGCACCGGCACCCCGTTGACCTCCTCGAACAGGTTCACCAGCTCCAGCACCGACACCGGCACGCCCGTGCCGATATTGAAAATCTCGTACCGCTGCTTCGACCGCCCCTCCACCATTCGGTCCACCGCCACCACGTGCGCCCGCGCCAGGTCCACCACGTCGATATAGTCCCGCTGGCACGACCCGTCCGGCGTGTCATAGTCCGCGCCAAAAACAGAGAGCTCCTTGCGGATCCCTGCCGCCGTCTGCGTAATAAAAGGCACCAGATTCGCCGGCACCCCCTTGGGCAGTTCGCCGATCAAAGCCGACGGGTGCGCCCCGATCGGGTTGAAATAGCGCAAAGCTATGGCTTTGAAGAACGGAACCGCCGCCACCGTATCCTGGATAATGTCCTCGCTCATCTGTTTGGTCAGCCCGTAGGGTGAATTGGCCCTCTGCCGCGGCGTAAGCTCCGTCGCCGGAAGCTCTTCCGGCTGCCCGTAAACGGTCGCCGACGAGGAAAAGACGAGGTTCGGCACGTCGAACTCCTTCATCAGGCTCATCACGTTCAGCAGCGAGTCGAGGTTGTTGCGGAAATACTTGAGCGGCTCGGAAACCGACTCGCCCACCGCCTTGTACGCCGCGAAGTGGATCACCGAGTCGAACTCGTATTTGGCGAATACTTCGCGCCGCAGGGCCTCGATGTCGCAGCAGTCCACCTGCGCGAACGGCACGGGGCGGCCGACTATCTGTTCCACGCCGCGGACGGCGGAAATATCGGAGTTCGAAAGGTTGTCGGCGATCACCACGTCGTACCCGGCGTTGATCAGCTCGACGGTGGTGTGGGTGCCGATGTATCCGGCCCCGCCCGCCACGAGCACTGTCTTGTTCTTGTTGGATGACATATCGTTCGGTATTATGATTCCTCAAACACTAAAAGTCGAACGGCCTGAAAAGCCGCGCTGGCGTTGCCGGTCTTGTTGACTGTAATTGCCCGGTTCGACCCTGCGCCCGCTCCTTCAGGCCGAAAACATGGCGAACCATCAGGGCCGATCAGCACGGAGCCTCCCCGGAGGTCCGCAATAAGGCGGCGTATAGCTCGGTCGGCAGGCCGGCAGAACGGCTAACGGCCGCGCTGGCCGGGGCCGAGAACGAACGGCCGGCCTAACCGTTGGCGCGGAAACCCGGCTATTCGCTCACCTTCGGGCCGCCCCGTGGGGGGCGGCCCGGCCATTCCGACGAATGGAGCAAAAGACCCCAGCTACCCGCTTTAGTAGGTTCGGGCTGGGGCCTGTGGGCTTGCCTGCGACCGCAAGGTCGTGCGGGCCGAAGCCTCCCGCAGCGGAGGCCCGCAACCTCACTTCGTTCGGTGACGGCTCCGCTGGCTTCGACCCGAGAACATATCACCGGACGGCCGCTGCCGTGCAGGCGTTGCCGGTCTTACTGGCTATAACTACTTTCTATTCGGGCCGAAGCCATAGGGCGAAGCGCCGAAGGCGCTGGGCGGCGGCCCGGCGGCTCCGCGCTAAAGCGCTCCGCCGCCCGCAACCTCTCACGGCTTTTGTATCACCTCGTGTTCGCCCAGCGTGCACCCGTACCTGGCGATCAGCCGGTTGAGCGTCACATTGACGCCCACCCCCAGCGCAACGTCCACCAGCAGCACCCACGTGACTCTCATCCCGATAAGTTCGGCCAGCGAAAAGTTCAGCAAGATAAACCCGATCTCCAACAGGAGCAAAATCCCCGTGCTCTGCAAATGAGAGCGGTTCAGCTGCAACAGCTTATGATGAACATGGTTCTTGTCCGGAAAGAACGGCGACTTGCCCCTCGACACCCGGCTCACGAACACCCGGCAGGTGTCGAACACCGGCACGAACAGCAGACCGAGCAGGATCGCCAGCGTGGAGTCGAGCCCCAGCGTGATGAAAGTCGTATTCTCCAGGTTGATGAACTTAAGCCCCAGGAAAACGATCATGTAGCCCAGCGTCAGCGATCCCGTGTCCCCCATAAAGACCTTGAGCCGGGTGCCCAGCACGTTGTACTGGAAAAAAGCGATCAGCACGCCGACCATCCCGAAAGCGAACATGGCGTACACGAACAGCTGGTAATAGATGAAAAGGATGCCCAGCGTGGTCAGGATAATGGTGCCCAGCCCCGAACAGAGGCCGTCTACCCCGTCGATCAGGTTGAATGCGTTGACGGTCAGCACCACCACGGTGATGGTCAGTAAAGCGTCCAGGGCGAACGGCAACCGGTGGATCCCGAACAGTCCCTGCAGGTCGAATACGGTGACTCCAGCTAAAACAAGGCACACCCCGGCAAAAAACTGCGCCACGAATTTATTGCGGTACCCCACTCCGATCAGGTCGTCGGCCATCCCCACGAAATAGAGGATCAGCATCCCCGCCATCACGAACAGGAATTCGGTCAGCAGCTCGACCTGCAGGTCAAGCGAAATGTCGTACCCGTAGTAGTACCTCAGCCCCAGCACGAAGGCGAACGAAAAGAGGGCGGCGGGAAAAAAGGACAACCCGCCCAGCCGCGGAATGGCTCCCTGATGGACTTTCCGCGCGTTGGGCTCGTCGAAAAGGCGCTTGATCTTGGCGATGATGACAATGCGAGGGATGGCGAACCATCCGATGGCCGCCGATATGGCGAAGGTCAGTATCACGAATAGCACGTACATCATATCTCGCTCGGTGGTGTTAGCACTGACAAATATAACGAGATATTCCATCCCCTCCAACTATTTCGCCCGCTTCCTTTTTTTCCATATCTTTGTGGGCTATTATGACCCGTGTGTGACTGTTCTTTCTTGAAAGAAAGAACCAAAGAACTTTTGAGATAGCTACGCTTCTCTTTAGGCTCCGCAGTCCTCATTCTTTGGGGCGCGGGAGCGGCGGCCTTGAAGTAAAGACGACTTATGGCCGCCGTTCACCGCACCCCAAAAGTTAAGGCTGTGATAGATTTAGGATGCGTCAGCATCCTCGAAAGTTTTTCTGGTTCTCTTTGTTCACAAAGAGAACGGTTCCGAACGGCACAAAAAAGCTTATAAAAATATGGAAAACACGGAACTGAGCGAACAGGAGATCCTGCGGCGCGAATCGATGGGCAAACTGCGCGAGATGGGCATAGAGCCCTACCCCGCCGCCGAATACAAAGTCACCGCCACCGCGGCGGAGATCCGGAACGGATTTACGCCGGAGGCTCCTAATTTTCAGGATGTCACTATCGCAGGTCGGATTATGACCCGGCGCATTATGGGCAGCGCGGCATTCTTCGAGCTGCAAGACCATAGCGGGCGCATACAGGTCTATATCAAGCGGGACGACGTGGGCGTGGAGATGTACAACACCGTTTTCAAAAAACTGCTCGACATCGGCGACATCGTGGGGGTCAGGGGATTCGCCTTCATTACGAACATGGGCGAGCTGTCCGTTCACTGCCGGGAGCTTACCGTACTGAGCAAGGCCCTGCGCCCGCTGCCGGTGGTCAAGGAGAAAGACGGGCAGGTGTTCGACGCCTTCAGCGACCCGGAGCAACGCTACCGCATGCGCTACGTAGACCTGATCGTGAATCCGCAGGTGAAGGAGACCTTCCTGAAGCGTTCCAAAATCATCGCCACCATGCGCAGGTTCTTCAACGAACGCGGCTATGTGGAGGTCGAGACGCCGATCCTGCAACCCATTCCGGGCGGGGCGGCGGCGCGGCCGTTCATCACGCACCACAACACGCTGGATATCCCGCTCTACCTGCGCATCGCCAACGAATTGTACCTCAAGCGCCTGATCGTGGGCGGCTTCGACGGGGTCTACGAGTTCGCCAAGGATTTCCGCAACGAGGGAATGGACCGCACGCACAACCCGGAGTTCACGGTCATGGAGATCTACATCGCCTACAAGGACTACCGGTGGATGATGGAGTTCACGGAGCAGATGATCGAGACGGTGGCCCGCGAGCTGCACGACGGCAACACGCTGCTGACCATCGGCGGCCGGCAGATCGACTTCAAGGCGCCGTTCCGCCGGCTTTCCATGACGGACGCGATCCGCGAGAAGACGGGTTTCGACATCACGGGCAAGACGGAGGAGGAGCTGCGCGAGGCGTGCCGCGGAATGGGGATCGAGATCGACGACACGATGGGCAAGGGCAAACTGATCGACGCGATCTTCGGCGAGAAGTGCGAGGAGGATCTGATCCAGCCGACGTTCATCACGGACTACCCGATCGAGATGTCGCCGCTGTGTAAACGCCACAGGGATAACCCCGAACTGACGGAGCGTTTCGAGCTGTTCGTGAACGGCAAGGAGCTTTGCAACGCCTATTCGGAGCTGAACGACCCGGTCGACCAGCTGGGGCGGTTCCAGGAGCAGCTGCGGCTCTCGGAGAAGGGGGACGACGAGGCGATGTTCATCGACATGGATTTCGTGCGGGCCCTGGAATACGGCATGCCGACCTGTTCGGGGATGGGCATCGGCATCGACCGCCTGACGATGTTCATGACGGATCAGGCTTCGATACAGGATGTGCTGTTCTTCCCGCAGATGCGGCCGGAAAAGAAGGCGGTGCGGGACGAACCGGAGGCCTACACGGCGCTGGGGGTGCCCGAAGAGTGGGTGCCGGCGCTCCAGAAGATGGGCTACGTGACGGCGGCTTCGCTGGGGGGGCTGGCGCCGGGCAAATTCTTCAACGATCTCTGCGGTTTCAACAAGAAAAATAAGCTGGGGCTCAAAAACCCGTCGGCGGACGAGGTCAAAAACTGGATTGACGCGGCTAAATAAGCCATAGGGTTAAAAATTATTACACAGGCCCGGAACCCCAGTGGCGGGCAAGACCGAGCGCAGCGAGTGTTGCAGCCCTGCGCCGGGGGAGGCTCCGGGCCGGCATCGGTGGAGATCGCGCCGCAAAATCGTACAGTTGCTTCAATAACCAACTTGGGACCGGACGCCCGGGAGCCTGCTCCGAGTTTACGAGGATTGCGGGCCTCCCGTGGGGAGGCGTCCGGCCCGCCCGCTAACGCGGATATTAACCATAGGGTTAATTCTAAACTGTTCAGGCCAGGCAGAATACTTCGGCCGCAGCCTGCGGAAAGGTTCGCAACCTAAGTTGCGGGCCTCCGCGGGGGGAGGCTGCGGCCCGCATGGTTCGCTTTTGCTCGCCTACTTAATGTCAAAGTAGTGACCTCAATAATTTCCCTACGGTAAAAATTATTTCGCAGGCCCGGAACCAGTGGCGGGCAAGACCGAGCGTAGCGAGTGTTGCAGCCCTCCACCTGGGGTGGTTCCGGGCTGACCGCTGACGCGGAAACTTAATTTTAACCTACGATTTAAAGTGCGGAAATTTGCAAAATTACCTGCCTGCACTGCCGGAATATCCGGGATCAGCGCCGCTGGCAGATTGTCAAAAAGAGAAAAGCTACCCTATGGGTAGCTTTTCTCTTTTTCAATTAAAACGTTTTTGGACCGCGGTTCCAGCGAGGGTTTGCAAGGCCATGCGAACCTTCACGAAAAACCCGACAAAGGGATCTTACGCAGCGCCGTGGCAGTTTTTGTACTTCTTGCCGCTGCCGCACGGACAAGGATCATTGCGTCCCACCCGTTTTTCCGCGTGCGCAGGCATAGGCCGCCCGCCATCGGCCGCCGCCGAGCCGCCCCCCGCAGCCAAGGCCCCCGGAGGCACCGGGCCGTCATTGCGCGAGGTCTGCATCCGGCTCATGTCCGGCCTGTTACGCTGCGGCACCGCCTGCCGCGGCTCCGACTGGGGCGTGGCCCCCGCAGCGTCCGCCGGGCCAACCGGCAGGTAGACCTTCAGGAGCATCGACAGCACCTCCCGGTTGATCTTCTCGATCATCTTGCGGAATAGCTCGAACGACTCGAACTTGTAGATCAGCAGCGGATCCTTCTGCTCGTACGCCGCGTTCTGCACCGACTGTTTCAGGTCGTCCATGTCGCGCAGGTGCTCTTTCCAGTCGTCGTCGATGGTGATGAGCATCATCACCCGGCTGAACGCCTTGTGTATCTCCAGCCCCTTGGAATCCACCGCCCGCTTGAAATTCACCGGCACATTGAGCCCCCGCTTGCCGTCCGTCAGGGGGATCGAGATATTCTCGAACTTGTCGCCCTGCTCCTTGTAGATATTCTCCAGCACCGGGAACGCCTGCTGCGCAATCTGCGTGGCCCTGCGTTTCAAGGCGCTGCGCATGTCCCCCAACAGCATCTCGGCCAGCTGCGGGTCTTTCAGGTCGTCGTACTCCTCCTCGGTGAACGACGGTTCGATGGAGATCTGCCGGATCAGCTCGACCTTGAACTCATCGAACGGCAAACCGCGGTAATTCTCGATAAACGTCTCCGCGAAGTCCGTCATCATATTGTTCACGTCCACCTCGATACGCTCGCCGAACACCGCGTTGTGGCGCCGCGTGTAGATCACCTCGCGCTGCGAATTCATCACGTCGTCGTACTCCAACAGCCGCTTACGTATCCCGAAGTTGTTCTCCTCCACCTTGCGCTGGGCCCGCTCGATGGCGCGGCTCATCATCCCGGCCTGGATCACCTCGCCCTCCTTGAGCCCCATCGAGTCCATCAGGCGCGCAATGCGCTCCGAGCCGAACAGCCGCATCAGGTCGTCTTCCAGCGAGACGAAGAACTGCGAAGAACCCGGATCCCCCTGCCGTCCGGCACGACCGCGCAACTGCCTGTCCACACGCCGGCTCTCATGCCGCTCCGTACCGATAATCGCCAGACCGCCGGCCTCCTTGACTTCGGCGGTCAGCTTGATGTCCGTACCGCGCCCCGCCATGTTGGTGGCGATGGTCACCTGTCCCGGCCGCCCGGCCTCGGCCACGATCTGGGCCTCCAGCTGGTGCTGCTTGGCGTTCAGCACATTGTGCTTGATCCCCCGCAGTTTGAGCATCTTGGACAGCAACTCCGAAATTTCCACACTCGTCGTCCCGACCAGCACCGGACGCCCTTCCCCCACCAGCTTAACGATCTCCTCGATCACCGCCGCATACTTCTCCCTCTTGGTCTTATAAATCAAGTCCTGGTAGTCCTTGCGCACCACCTTGCGGTTGGTCGGGATGACGATCACGTCCAGCTTGTAGATGTTCCAGAGCTCCGACGCCTCGGTTTCCGCCGTCCCGGTCATACCGGCCAGCTTGTGGTACATGCGGAAGTAGTTCTGCAAGGTAATGGTGGCGAAGGTCTGCGTCGCCGCCTCGACCTTGACCCGCTCCTTGGCCTCGATGGCCTGGTGCAGGCCGTCCGAGTACCGCCGCCCGTCGAGGATACGCCCTGTCTGCTCGTCCACGATCTTGACCTTGTTGTCCATCACCACATACTCCGTATCCTTCTCGAACAGGGCATACGCCTTCAAAAGTTGGTGCACCGTATGCACCCGCTCCGACTTCAACGCATACTCGTTCAGCAACTTATCCTTCGCTTCGAGCCGCTCCTCAACTGTCATGTCGCTCTTTTCGAGCGTAGCGATTTCGGAGCCGATGTCCGGCAGGATAAAGAACCGCTTATCATTCACGTCCCCCGCCAGCGAGTCGTGCCCCTTGTCGGTCAGCTCCACGGAGTGCAGCTTCTCGTCGATAATAAAGTAGAGGTCGTCGGTCACCTCGTGCATCCGCTTGCTGTTGTCCTGCATGTAGAAGTTCTCGGTCTTCTGCATCAGGGCCTTCATCCCCGGCTCGGAGAGGAATTTGATGAGCGGCTTGTACTTCGGCAGCCCCTTATGCACCGCCAGCAACAGTTTCCCCGCACGGGACTCGTCCCCTTCGGCGGCCGCCTTCCTGGCCTCGGCCAAAAGGGAGGTGCACAGATTCCGCTGCAAATTGTAGAGCGACTCGACCTGCCCGCGGTACTCCTCGAACAGCTGGTCTTCGCCCCGCGGCACCGGCCCGGAGATAATGAGCGGCGTGCGGGCGTCGTCGATCAGCACGGAGTCCACCTCGTCCACGATGGCATAGTGGTGGGGCCGCTGCACCAGATCCCCCGGATCGATGGCCATATTATCCCGCAAATAATCGAAGCCGAACTCGTTATTCGTCCCGAACGTAATATCGCAGTTATAGGCGTCCCGCCGGGCATCGCTGTTGGGCTGGTGCTTGTCGATGCAGTCCACCGTCAGCCCGTGGAACTGGTAAATCGGCCCCATCCACTCGGAGTCGCGCCGCGCGAGGTAGTCGTTGACGGTCACCACGTGCACCCCCTTACCGGCCAAGGCATTCAAAAACACAGGCAAGGTGGCCACCAAGGTCTTCCCCTCGCCGGTCGCCATCTCGGCCACGTTCCCCTTATGCAAAGCCACCCCGCCGAACAGCTGCACGTCATAATGCACCATGTCCCACGTGATCTCGTTCCCGCCGGCCAGCCAGCGGTTCTTATAAACGGCCTTGTCCCCCTCGATGGTCACGAAGTCTTTGCCCTGCGCGGCCAGCTCGCGGTCGGCGTCGGTCGCGGTCACGGTTATCGTTTCGTTATTGGCGAACCGCCGGGCGGTGTCTTTCACGATGGCGAATATCTGGGGCAGGATCTCGTCCAGCACCGTTTCGATGGTCTCGTTGACGTGTTTTTTCAGGCGGTCGATCTCGGTGGCGATGCGCTCTTTCTCGTCGATCTCCACGTCGGCCTCCTCCATCCGCGCCTTCAGCTCGGCGATGCGGTCTTCGTCCTCTTTGATGCGCTCGCGGATCAGCTCTTTGAAGGCGGTCACGCGGGCGCGAAGTTCGTCGTCGGTCAGTTTCTCGATCTCCGGATAAACGGCCAGGATGCGGTCTACATAAGGCTGAATGGCTTTCCGGTCTTTGTCCGCTTTGCTTCCGAAGAACATCTTCAGCAGGCTTGCTGTTACACTCATACTATGTTGGTCTCGTTTTAAATACCTGTCATACAACGGATTTCCATCCCTCCCAGGGATGCGTTCCGCTTGAAAGTACCAAAGATAGCAATTATTCCGCGATTTACGGAGGTTTTTTCACGGGTTTTTGAAATGTGCGGTACCGTCCCCTTGACGGTCGGTAAAGGGGAAGCTCCGCTTTCCCGAACGCCGGCGGAAGATATCTCTTTATCATCGGCTGTCTTACCGGCTGTAACTGTCTGATTCGGGCCGCTCTGTCACCCCCGACAATCCTTGATTGCCCGGAGCGGCCCGCCATGGGCATGGGAAACAACCTTTATGCTCTTTTGGGCTAAGGGCCGACCGCTGACGCGCAGCCGTTGGCTGTTTTATTAGCTATAACTACCTGATTCGGGCCGCCGCCTCCGGGCGAAGCCGCAAAGCGGCTTGGCGGCGGGCCCGGCGACCCGGACGAGTCGCGCTACTCGCTCAAAGCCCGAAGCGGCTCCGGGCCACCGCTGACGCAGGACGGGAACAAATCGCTAACCTATCGTTATAGCCGGACCAGCCTCGGTAAACCTGCCGGAAATACCGAGGCCGGGTTTTTCCCGATGGGAAAAACCCGGCCCGCATATGGATCTCCGGTTCCGGAAAAAGAAGATTACTCCTCGATCTTCATGTTGTGGTACACCCGCTGCACATCCTCGTCCTCCTCGAACTTTTCGAGCAGCTTCTCGATCGTCTCCCGCTGCTCCGCCGTGACCTCTTTCTGGTCGGTCGGAATGCGCTCGAACTCCCCGCTCAGGATCTCGTAGCCCTTCTCCTCCAGGTAGTTCTGTATCTTGCTGAACGCGTCGTACGCCCCGTAGATCATGATCTCCTGCACGCCGTCCTCGTTCTCCTCGGCGAACACCTCGTCCACCCCGTAGTCGATCAGCTCCAGCTCGAACTCCTCGATGTCCAGCCCCTCCGGAGCCTTGACCTTGAACACCGACTTCCGGTCGAACATGAAGTCCAGGCTGCCGGTGGTGCCCAGCGAGCCGCCCGCCTTGTTGAAATAGCTCCGCACATTGGCCACCGTGCGCGTGTTGTTGTTGGTCGCCGCCTCCACCACGATGGCGATGCCGAACGGCCCGTAGCCGTCATACTGGATCTCCTTGTAGTCCTCCGTGTCCTTCGAGACGGCCCGCTTGATCGCCCTTTCGACATTGTCCTTGGGCATGTTCTCCGACTTGGCCGTCTGGATCAGCATCCTCAGCCGCGGGTTCGAACCCGGGTCGGGCCCCCCCGCCTTCACGGCGATCACGATCTCTTTGCCCAGCCGGGTGAAGGTTCTGGCCATATTGCCCCAGCGCTTGAGTTTACGCGCCTTGCGGAATTCGAAAGCTCTTCCCATAACTCTTTGTTCAGTTGAAACGGTTTTTTATCAGTGCCGCAAAGGTAGGGGTTTTTCGGCGAAAATGAAAAGCCGAGTTTCGCGCCGAAACGCTATCTTTGGGAAGTGAAACCTGCGGGAACGGCGGCGAGTGAAGCGAGACGTGCGGGAGAGTGCCGGAAAAACAGCCAACGGCGGCGCGTCAGCGGCCGCCCGGATACAGAAAACTTCCGCGATCGGCGGTGAGCGAAGCGAGCCGTGCGGGCCGCAGCCTCCCACCGCGGAGGCCCGCAATAAGGCATAGCATATCTCGGTCGGCAGGCCAACAGAACGGCCAACGGCCGCGCAGGCTGCGGCCGATATAAATTACTCAGACTCGGCCTGTGCGGCCCTGACGGTTCGCAGCCATTCAGATAAGAAACAAAAACATACCATGACCGACAGCCAGCGAAGAGACCTGCTCCGCCTCGTATGGGGCCACCGCCTGTTCGGGGAGGAAGATATCGCCCTCCCCGGCGGGGATGCGCGCGTGGAGAGCCCCGGCTACGTCCCGGAGGTTCGCGCCGGCGAGGAGAACGCTCCCGGCCCGGACTTCGTGAACGCCGCCTTGCGGTGCGGCGATACGGTATTGTACGGAGCCGTGCGGATCGACGGCCGGTCGTCCCATTGGCGCGACGGCGGACGGATGGCCGATCCCGTTTTCGACGGCGTGATGTTCCACGTGGTCGGCGAGCGCGACCGGGTGCTGGTGCGAGACGGCCGGGAAGTGAGGACGCTCGTGCTCCGCCCTGCGCCGGAGCTGGAGGCCCTTTACGAAGAGCTGCTGGGCCAGTCGCAGCGATGCGGGTTCGGGTGCGCGGGTTTTTTCGGCTCCCTCGAAGCGGTGGAACAGGGACAGATACTCTCGCGGCTGGTGGCCGACCGGCTGCGCCGCAAGGCCGCCGAGGTAGCGGATATACGCCGTTCGCTGGGCGGCGACTGGGACGAGACGGCCTACGTCTGCTACCTGCGCTCGCTGGGGATGGGCGACCGGAAGCGCTCTTACGAGGCTCTGGCCCGTTCTGTGCCGTTGCGATGCTTCGTGCGCTGCGCCGGGGACGTGCGGCAGGCCGAGGCCCTGCTGATGGGGCAGTCCGGCTATCTGAGCGTGGCGTCGCCCTCGGATCCGAAGATCCGGGAATGGCAGGATATCTACCTGACGCTGAAAGAGGAGTACGGCTTACGCAGGCCGGTGGTGTCGTGGGCCGGGGCGGGAGTCCGACCCGCCTCCCTGCCGCCGTCGATGCTCGTCCGGGCGGCTTCGCTGCTGGTACGGGTGCCGCGCCTGGCGGAATGCGTGCGGGAGGCTTCCGCAGGCGGCATGCAGCCGCTGCGCGACTTGTTCGGCCATGCCGAAGCGGGGGTGAGCGCGGAGAAGGTGGACTTGCGGATCGTCAATTTCGTAATTCCGCTGCTGACGGCAATGGGACGCGAGGCGGCCGACGCGGGATTGCAGGAGCGGGCCCTGGCCCTGTATGACGAGGTGGCGCCGGAGGCGAACCGTTACACGCGGCTCTGGTCGGCGGCTTTCGATCTGCGCAGCGCGTTCGATTCGCAGGCGGTGATCCAGCTCTGCACGGAGTATTGCGCACGGGGGCGCTGCGGGGAGTGTCCGGTGGGCGTGCTGCGCTTGGTGAGGCTGTGGAGGGTGCTCGGCGACGGACGGCGATAGTCGGTTTCCCATGCCGATGGCGGGCCCGAAGGGCGCGCGCGGGGGAGGGGCCGCGCGCCGGGACAAATAAGGCCCCGCGTCAGCGGCGGGCCGCCCCGTGGGGGGCGTGGGCGGCCCAAAAGGGCTGTAACAGCCCTTCCGGTTTGCCCGAAGGCACCGGGCCTCCGCGGGGGGAGGCTGCGGCCTGCCCGCTATCGCGGAAACTATCTGGGGTATTGGAGATAAGAAAGGCCTGTTAGGGGTGTCGACTGGACTCTCGATTCCTCCTCGCCGCTCGGCCGAACGGCGAGGAACACCTGAAAATAAACTGCGTTTTGCAGGTATCGGCATGGAAAATTCTCCTTTCCGCCGAAATAATAACTAAAATTATAGTTTTAGTTTCGGAAGAAAACCTATATTTGCAACAATACTAACACATACATCTATGAGAAAGCTACTTTTATTCTGTTTGGCCGCGATGCTGGCGGCAGGGTCGGCGACCGAAGCGGGGGCTCGTAAAAAACAGGCGCGGCAAACGAGGCCCGAACCCCAACAGGGCGGCCTCACCCCGGCCACGCCCCGAATGCCGTTCGCCTTCACGCGCAGCAAAGGCTGGATCGAGGGAAGGGTGGCGCTGGACAGCGGGGCGGCCAAATTGGTGGCGCTCTTCGTGCCTGACCTGACGGAGCCGGGCGGCACGCGTTCCGAAAGCAGTTACCTCGACGCGGACGGAAGATTCCGTTTCGCGGTGGAGCTGTTCTGCCCGACGACGATGAACCTGAAGTATGACGGGGGTTGGACGACGCTCTACCTCTATCCGGACGACACGCTGCGGCTGGAGTTCCGCTCGGCGGACTTCCGCGATGGGAACGATGGCAGCTATGGCAGCCTGGATTTCAACGCGAACCGCAGCGGCGAGATGAGCAGGCATCTGGCGGGTTTCAAACGGCTGCAACGGGCGACGCCGGTACCGCAGTTCGCCGCTCCGACGGATCTGGAGTCGTGGCTGGCGCTTCTCCGGAGCCGCGACAGTGCCGACCGGGCGACACTGGCACGCTATGCGGCGGCGGAGCATCCCTCGCCGGAAGCGGTGGATATGCTGGGGCGGACGATCCGCAACCTGTACGCGGGCTATACGTGGCAGGGCTACATGACGGGGGACGGGCCGGTGAAACGGGAGCAGGTGCGGGAGCTGCACCGGCGCGCTTTCCCGATGACGGACGATGGGGACTTCGCGGATCTTCCGGGTCATTGCTACGCACTGTACCAGACGGCCCTGAGCTATATGTTCTCGGACACGTCGTCGGCGCGTTCGGAACGGGAGAAGCTGGTGAACGCTTTGGATTCGATCGTGACGGAGTATCCGGCGTCCCTGTCGCGGGATGTGATGTGCCTGCATATCTACTGCGGGGTGGCGGCGGGCCATAAGACGCCGGAGCTGTATTCGAAGATTTACCCGCTGCGGGGTCGTTATATCGCTTCGCCGCTGGTGCGCGACCTGGTGCCGGAGCCGCCTGCCGGAACGCCGGCGGCTCCGGATGCGGCGACTGAGGCCGGCGAGCAGAATTTCTACAACCTGCCGCTGAAGGAGGCGGAGCGGTTTATCGGCCGGATCTTCGAGCCATACCGGGGATCGGGCAAGGTGTTGTATGTGGATGTCTGGGGGGTGGGATGCGCGCCGTGCCGGGCGGAGATGCCGAACTCGGTGAAGCTGCACGGGGAGCTGGCGGGACAGTCGGTGGAGTTCCTCTATCTCTGCGTGGATTCCAAAGAAAAGGAGTGGGAGAGGCTCAAAAAAGAGCTGAAAATCGAAGGTACGGGCAGGCATATCCTGCTGTCGGCGGACGAGGGCAATATCCTGCGGAGTTACATGGGTTTCACGGGGGTGCCGACCTACTGGATCATCGACAAGGAGGGCCGTCTGCGGGGCGACTCGCGGCCGGGCGACGCGGCGACGAAAGCGCTGCTCCTGAAACTGGCGGGAGAATAGGCCGCCGAAATTACCGCTACGCCCCGGCGTTCCAGAAGGAACGCCGGGGCGTTTTTGTCCGGAGCGCGAACGTCAGGCTGCGGTAGGGCGGGATATTTTTCTTTCGGACGGCAAGCCGTCCGAAAGAAAAATGTGCGGCGAGCGAATAGCTTAGTCCCCATGCCAACGGCGGGCCCACCGCCGAACGGCTTCGGCTCTTGGCCCGGAGGGCGGCCAGAAACGGGAGTTCCCGCGTCAGCGGCGGCCTTTGCGCCGGGCCGCGAAGCGGCCGGGGGGGACGGCGCAAGGCCGAACCCGAAAGTGAATAGCGCGATCCGAGAGGATCGCCGGGCCTGCCGCCAGCGCCTTTGGCGCTCGCCCCCAGGCGGCGGCCCGAACCCGAAAGAGCGAGTAGCCTGTATTCCCGCGCCAGCGGTCAGGCCGGAGCCACCCCTGGCGTAGGCCTGCAAGCAGTCCACGCTGGCTCCGGCTTAAAAGTTTCTGTGACAAAGGTCGGCTGACGATATGTTTTCGGCCGTCGCCTGCTGAGGTTTTCGGGTAGTTACAGCCTATAAGCCAACCGAGGGCTATCACGCCGGGAGTCCGTCATATGCGGCGCAACTAAAGGGGAGACGGGAAATAAACATTTAGGCAGCGACGACCGGACGGCCGTTACGGGGGAGGCTGTAACTACCCGGACAGATCGACAAAGCCCAAAGCGCCCCCGGCGGAAATTAACCGAGGAGCCGCACTCTCCGGTAAAAATACTGGGCATCGCTTATGCCGACACGAATCCAAGGAAACGGATTACAGCGGCTTACGGTTGCGGAGGGCGTGGGTGATGGTCAGCTCGTCGGCGTATTCGAGCTCGTCGCCGAAGCCGATGCCGCGCGAGATCACCGACACGACGACCCCCAGCGGCTGCAATTTCTTGGTGAGGTAATACGAAGTGGTCTCCCCTTCGATGGTAGTCCCCAGCGCGAGGATCACCTCTTTCACGCCCAGCCTCCGGATATTGTCGATCAGCAAATCGACATGCAGGTCGGACGGCGAGATCCCCTGTATGGGCGAGATCACGCCCCCCAGGACATGGTACAGGCCGTTGTACTGCCGGGTGTTCTCGATGGAGAGCAGGTCGCCGACCTGCTCGACCACGCAGACGGTGGTGCGGTCGCGCTTGGGGTCGGTGCAGATGGGGCACAGCTCTTCGTCGGAGAGGTTGCGGCATTGCTTGCACCAGCAGATGTCGCGCCGGAACTGGTAGATGGCCCCGGTGAACAGGTCGACGTCCTCGACCTCCTGCCGGAGCAGGTGCAGGGCCAGCCGCAAGGCGGTCCGCCGCCCCACGCCGGGCAGTTTCGAGAGCTCCCCGACCACGTTTTCCAACAGTTTCGACACGGCGCTACTCCCCTTTCCCCTTATCCGGCACGATCGCCTCGATGGCGCCCGTGGCGATCCACCCTTTGTTGCCGTCGGAGAGGACGATCTCGGTCCAGCCGTCGAGCTGCCCAAGCATCCGCACTTTAGTCCCTTCGTGCAACACGAAAATATCCTTGCTCCCCGCCCCCGGCGAACTTTTGACGGGCGCCACGAGGTTCATCACCACGGCCTCGCCGCCGTACAGCAGCCTGCCGCGCTGGAAATGGGCGTAGAAAGTGGCTGTCAAGCAAAAAACGAGCGAGACGATACCGCCGTAGAAACCTATTTTCCGCAGCGCCAGCGTACGGGCCAGCAGCCACAGGATCACAGCGGCGAATGTTACCCCAAGGAATACTAGCCCCAGCACGGCCCAGGTGTCGGAACTGAACACCAGCCCCAGGTCGCGCAGCCAGGTCTTGAGGAAAAATTCAGGCACGGCGTCGATCTTGTCAACGATCCGGGCGTTGGCCATGGCGAGGTTGTACCGGGTGTCCTCGTCGATGGGGTCGAGCAGCAGGGCGCGGTTATAGTTGAGGATGGCTTTCCCCATCCGTCCCAGTTTGAACCAGCTGTTGCCGAGGTTGTAGTAGAGTTTCCCGCTGTGCACCCCTTCGGCGAGCAGGGCGTCGTAGAGCTCCACGGCCTGCCGGTAGCTGCCGTTGCTGTAGGCGGCGTTGGCGCGGGCCCACAGCGAGTCGGGCGGCATCCGCTCGCCCCCTGTAGCGGCCACGGGGGCCGCGGCGGTCAGCACGGCGCTGGTGTCGGTGGAGGCCACGGCCACGGTGTCGCCCATCGGGGCATCGGGGGCCGCGGCGGCCTGCACAGCCGGTACAACTGCGGGCCCGGCCAAAAGCAGAACGACCAGCAACCTCACGACAACCTGCATTTTATGCAGGTGCGCAGCCAGCGAAGGCAAAACCGCAGGTTGCGGCCCTTCGCCGGGTGTGGCTGCGGGCCGAACGGCTCTGCGAGCCGTATCGTGCTCTAATCGAGTGACGGAACCGGCGAATAAATTTTTCAGGCTTCGGCCGCGCGCCGCCCCCCCCGACGGCTGAAAGCCGTCCGGCACAAAGGCCGGCGACCCTCCGGGCCGCAACGCGGATGCGAACTCCGTCGAACCGCACCCGGCGGCCCGGCCGACCTTATTTCTCAAGGATTCATATTTAGTCTTCATAACCGTCATCATATCTTGTTCTCGAAACGGCCGATCAGGTCGAGGGCGGCGTTGTAGGCTTTGTCCATCGGCACACCAGCGGCGGGCGAATACTGGGCGAACTCGCACTCGGAAATAAGGTTCAGGAACTCTTTGGCCTGCTCTTCGGATACGCCGCGCTCCACGACGAGCACGTGCTGCACGCGCTCTTTGGTCAGGTTGGCCACGTCGATGGCCAGCTTGTCGCCCATGTAGCCCCACAGGGCGCGCAGCATCTCCTCGAAAAACGGCCCTTCCTTGCCGGCGGCCATGTAGGTCTTGGCGCGCTTCAAACGCCGCAAGGCCACCTTATTGGCTTTCTTGGTCTTGACGCGCACGATGTCGGCGCGCTCGCGGATGCTTTTCTGCAAGTAGAACAAGAGGGCAGCGAAGGCCGCCGCCATCACGGTCACGGCGGCGAACCACGTCCACGACCAGAGGAACGCCCTGCCCTGCCGCACCAGCCCTGGGTCGCCCATGCGGATGAACCGGATGTCGGAGCCGAGCATCTTGAGGTCCTCCTTGGTCACGCCGGAGACCATGCCCAGCCCGGCCGCCCCGCCGCCCTCGTCGCGCAGAATCTCGACCGGGAAGTCGGGGGTCGAAAGGGTGTTGTACCGGCCGGAGGAGGGGTCGAAGTAGGAGAACCGCACGCCGGGAATGGTGTAGCTCCCTTCGGCGCGGGCGATAAAAGGAAATTCGTAGGTTTTCTCGCCGGTGGTGCCGCCGGCGGTGTTGGTGAGCCGCTCGCTGGTCTTCATGTCGAACTGCTCGAAGGCAGCGGGCAGGGTGATGCGCGGGGCTTCGATAAGGGGGAAGTTCCCGGTGCCGCTGAGCCGGAGGGTGATGGAGCCGGCGCTGTTAGCGGGAAAGCGGTCGCCGGAGACCACGCCGGTAAGCTCGAACTGACCCACGGCGCCGGAAAAGTCGGCGGGCTGGGGCTGCGGAAGCTCCTTGACGCGTATCCGGACTACGGGCGAGGCCAGTTTGACGGACACGTTCCGGATCTGGGGCGCGCCGCCGTAGAACAGGTCGTAGGGCGACCCAGTGGCGGGCATCTGGGTCACGAGCTGGGCGATGGCGGTGAACTGGGCCTGCTCGATCTCGATGGTGCCGCTACGCTGGGGATAGAGCAGCCACTGCCGCAGGATCTGGGTGTGGTAAACTTTGCCGCCCACGGTGGCGCGGGTGTCGCCCTGTCCGGTGACGTCCATCTCCTGTGCCCAAAAGCCGTTCAGGGCGGGGTATTTGATGTTCTCGAACCCGGCGATGTTGACCTGGGTGTATATCTTGAGGCTGGCCACAATGGGTTCGCCTTTGTAAACGTCGGTCTTGCCCACCTCGATACGCAGCAGGATGTCGTCCGGGGCGACAGAGCTCTTCCCGACGGGCTCGACGAGCTGTTGCTGCTGACGACCGCCGCCGGACTGCGGCTGACGGCTCTGCGCTCCGCCGTCGACACATTCGATGACGGTGGCTTTAGTGGTATAGCTCTTGCCGCCGACGCTGAATGTGGCGGCAGGGATGGTCATTTTCCCGGTCTGGTCAGCCCGCATCCAGTAGGTGAAGGTGTTGGTGTTGCGGTTTTCGGTCACGCCGTTCAGGTTGCTCATAAACACGCCGACGGCTTTCACGGGCCCGGAGAGCACGGTCAGTCCGGCGGGCATGGCGGGAGGGGTGAACTGCCCGGCGCTGATGTCGCCGGTGGAGGAGGCGACGTATTCGATGCGGAACTGCTGGCCTTGCCCGACGGTCAGGGGGGCCTGCACTTCGAACTGCACGCTCTGCGCGGCTGCGGGGTGCAGGGCGAGCAGCAGGGGCAATGCCAATAGCAGGGACAGCCACCGCGAACGGGGGCCGCTATGGGGTGTGGTGGTAAACTTCTGCATGGTCATATCGGGTTGCAAAGTTAGGCTTTTGCGGGTATTTATGTCTGAGCCTTGGCAAAGTTTCCGGGCTGTCAGATTCGGGTCGGAGCCAGCGGAGGCCGCATCCGAGTTTATCGAGGGTTGCAGGCCTGCGCGGGGGGTGGCTCCGGCCTGACCGCTGGCGCGGAGGCTTGTCATTCCTTACGGTATCAGGGCTTACGCCCTGCAAAGTTATCAGGATTTGAAGACCGAGATGCGGGACAGTATCCTGTTCTTGCGGTCGAGCATCAAAAATTCGGCCAATAATACCGCCAGCGCGGCAGCCAGCAGGTAATGGAACTGGTCGTTGTATTCGGCGAAGGCCATGGAGGAGAACTCTTTTTTCTCCATCCGGCCGATCTGGCGCAGGATCTCGTCAAGGCCGATGCTGCGGTCGGTGGCGCGCACGTAGCTGCCGCCGGTCAGCACGGCGATCTGCTGGAGGGTCTGCTCGTCGAGCTTGGAGACGACCATCTGGCCGTCTTCGTCTTTGATGGGCTCGCCGCCGATGCTGATGGGGGCGCCCTGGGGGGTGCCGATGCCGACGGTGTAGATCACCACGCCGGCCTCGCGGGCGGCCTGGGCGGCGGCGATGGGGTCGTCGTCATGGCTCTCGCCGTCGGTCACCAGGATGATGGCGCGGCTCTGGTGGCTCTGGTCGGAGAACGACCGGGTGGCCACTTCAATGGCGCGGGCGATCGAGGTGCCCTGGACGGGCACCATATTGGGGTTCAGGCCGCTCACGAAGCTCTTGGCGGAGATATAGTCGGAGGTGATGGGAAGCTGTATGTAGGCGTCGCCGGCGAAGACGACCATCCCGACGCGGTCTTTGTCGAGCTGTTCGATGAGCCGCCCCACGGCGTTTTTGGTCCGTTCGAGCCGGTTGGGGGCGAAGTCTTCGGCGAGCATGCTATTGGATACGTCGACGGCGAGCATGATCTCGACGCCTTTGCGGGTCACTTCGTGGAGTTTGGCGCCGAATTGGGGCTGGCCCAAGGCCAAGACCATAAGGATCAGCGCAATAGCGGTCAGAATGAATTTGTTCCGCACGCGTTTGGGCGATGCCTCGGGCATTAACCCGCGGATGACGTCCATGTCGCCGAACCGTTCGAGCCGCCGTTTCTGCGCGCGGCGGTAGAGGATATAGACGACGACGGCCAGAGGCACCAAAAGCAGCAGCCACAGGTATTGGGGTTGTGCGAATCTGAACATATTCTCTTAACTTGTTTATCGGTTCGTTTAAAAAGCAGGTTGGCTAAACTGCCGCGTAGCGGTCAGCCCGAAGCCTCCGGCAGCGGAGGGCTGAAATGAGGTAGTTACAGTCCTGACGGAGTGCCCGCGGCACCCTCCGCAGGCTTCGGGCCGGGACGACACGTACGAATAGTCGAATCGCCACGCCCGCTGGTGGGGCTTTAATTATTTCCGGGCTGAAGCCTGCGGCTGTTAATTAGGGTGGTTACAGCCCTGACGATGTGCCCGCAGCACCTCCCTCCCGCTGGCTCCGGCCGGGCTATATAATTTTTACGGTGCCCTCGGCAACTCCGGTACCGCTGACGCGGCAGTTTAGCCAGCCTGCTTTTTAAACGAACGGTTATTTCACTACGGTATCTGCCGCAAAAACAGGTAGCGGCATAGTATTTCAACGAAAAGCAGCCCCACGGCCAACAGCAGCCACAGGTGGTAAACCTCGGAATATTTCACGAAGTTCTCGACCTCGACTTTGGCCTTCTCCAGCTGGTTGATCTCGGCGTAGATCTCGGCCAGCTTGGTGTTGTCAGTGGCCCGGAAATAGCGGCCCCCGGTCTTGTCGGCGATCTGGCCGAGCATCTTCTCGTCGATCTCGACTTTGGACTGCACGAAGCTCACCCCTCCCCACGCATTCAGGGCGGGCATCGGCGCAACGCCTTCGGTTCCCACCCCGATGGTATAGACGCGGATGCCGTAATCGGCGGCGATCTGGGCGGCGGTCAGGGGGTCGATCTGCCCGCTGTTGTTGACCCCGTCGGTCAGCAGGATGATGACTTTGCTGGGCGAATCGCTCTCTTTGAGCCGGTTCACGGCGGTGGCCAGTCCGTTGCCGATGGCGGTGCCGTCGGCGATCATGCCGCTCTCGATCTGGTTCATCAGATTTACGAGCGACACGTGGTCGGTGGTAATGGGCGACTGCGTGAACGCTTCGCCGGCGAACACCACCAGCCCGATCCGGTCGGTGGGCCGCCCGATAATGAATTTCGACCCGATGTCTTTGGCGGCGGTGAGCCGGTCGGGGGTGAAGTCGCGGGCGAGCATGGAGCCGGAGATGTCGAGGGCCATCACGATGTCGATCCCTTCGGCATTGACGTTGCTCCGGTCTTCGGAGCTTTGCGGCCGGGCCATGGCGAAAATGACCAGGGCCACGACCAGGCACCGCAGCACGAAGGGGGCGTGCCGCAGCCAGTAGCGGTAGGTGCGCCTCAACCGCTGCACGCCGCCGGTGGCGGATAGCTGTATGGCGGCGCGCCCCTGCACGGTGCGGTAAACGTAATAGGCGACCATGGGCGCCAAAACGAGCAGCAGCCACAGGATGCGGGGATTCTCGAATCTTACTATATCGAACATGTAGGTCTGTTATTTCTATCTATCTATCTGTCTGGTATAGGACATTTTCTTTTGCCCTGCGCCTTATGCCGGGGCAGCCGGTGGCTCGGCCGGGGCTGTCTTGCTGGCTGTAACTATCCATTTTCGGGGCGCCGGTACGGGAAAACGGCCTTTCGCTCTTCCTTCTTCGGGTGTCCCGGTTCCCTTCGGCGTGGTTCGTTGCTGACGCCTGGATTTTTTTCATTTGTTTGCGACCTTCGGGTCGAGCGGGCCGAACGTCTCCCCCTCGATAGGCCCGCAATCATCCGCTACCGCGGCTGACAGGGGGCACCTTCCGGGCGTTCAACCCTAAAACATATCGCTCGATGGCCCGGAGCTTCGACTATTCGTCCGTGTCGTCCGTGTCGCAGCCTGCGGAGGCGAAAACGAGCTTCGCGAGTTTTAACTGCGCAACGCTTGTTTTCCTCCTTTCCGTTCGGCCATCCAGGCCAGCCTGACGGCACTCACCGGCAGCGTCGGTTCGGCCCTCCGCTGCCGGGGGCTGCGGGCCGACCGCTCACGCGGGAACTTCAGCTATTCGCTCTCTCCGGTTCGGCCTGTGGCGCCGGGGACGCTGCGAAAGAGCTGTAACTACCCTATTCGGGCCGCCGCCACCGGGCGAAGCCGCAAAGCGGCTTGGCGGCGGGCCCGGCGACCCGGACGAGTCGCGCTACCGGCTCTTGCCGGGTTCGGCCTCGCGCCGCCCCCCGGCAGCGCAGCTGCCCGGCGCCGAGGCCCGCCGCTGACGCGGAGATTTTGTAGCTTTCGGCGACCAGCTAAAGCCATCACCACTGTTTCCCGCCGCGCACGCCCGCCGCCGCGGCTTTCTCGGCATCCACCTTCTTCTTGGTGTTGTCCTCGCTGGCCTGTATCGCCCGGAGCAGCCGCTCGGACTCGTCGCGCGAAGCCGACGGCTGCTGCCGGGGCTGCTGCCCGCTTTGGTTATCCTTATTCCGATCCCGGTTCTTGTCCGGATCGCCGTCCCCTTTGTTCTGGTCAGGGTTTTGGTTCTTATCCTTGTCCCGGTTCGGATCGTTATTCTTGTTTTGGTCGTTGTTGTTGTCCTGACCGCCGCCACCGCCGCCATTCTGGTCTTGGTTTTGGTTCTGGTTGTCCTGATTGTCTTTGTTCTTCTTCTCCTCTTCCTGCTTCAGCTTCTTGGCATAGGCGAGGTTGAACTTGGCCTCCTTGTCCTCCGGCACCAGCCGCAGGGCGTTCTTGTAGGCCTCGATCGCCTCGTCGAGCTTGCGCTGCTTCACATAAGTATTCCCCATGTTATAGTAGGTCGCCGCCTGCCGCTGCGCATCGGTGCCGTCCTGCGCCAGCTTGCCGTAGGTCGCGGCGGCATCGTCGTACCGCCCCTGCTTATACAAGGCTCCGGCGAGGTTGAAGTTGGCCTCGTAGGAGTTGATGTTTTTCTCGATGGCGCGCTTGTAACCCACCTCGGCTTCCGGGTACTTGCCTTCGTAATAGGCACGGTTGCCCTGCCGGATGTCGGCGCGCTCTTTCTGCCCCCATACCGCGACCGGCACGAGCAACAGGGTGTTGATCAGCAATAATCTCCGCATCATCGGTTCTCCTCCTCTGGTTCGGTTTCGGGAACGGGTTCCGGGTCGTCGTCGGGCATCCCGGCGGTGTCGGTGACGGTGGCGCCGGGCGCTGCGGGCCCTTGCCCGGGTTCGGGCAGCTCTTTGGTCTCCTCGACGTAGAAATAGGCGTCGAAGTAGGCTTGTTCGTTGTCGTCGGGCGAGGGGGCCATCTTGGCGAATTTCACCAGGTCGGCCAAACCGAACAGCTCGCGCAGTTTCTCCCTGAGCCGCTCGTCGTTGACGTTCCGCACGGCGTCGAGGATCTGGTCGGAGGTCATCTCCATGGCCCCGATGCCGTACCGCCGCTCGATGTAGATGCGCACGATGTCGGCCAGCTGCGAGTAGTACTCTTTGTGCTTGCCGTTCTGCCACAGTTTGCGGCTGTGGAGCTTTTCGAGCGCGCGGATCGCCACGATATGGGGCGGCACGAAGCGCTTGGGCCCTGTGCGGCCCTGCCGGCGGCGGATGTATTTGATAAGCAGGTAGATGATAACGGCCAAGGCCAGGGCGATCCCGACGCCCCAGTATACGTAGTCGCGGATTTCGGCGAAGACGAGCGGGGTGTTGAGCGGCCGTTTGATGTCGAATATCTGCTGTTTGGCGGTGTCGATCTCGAAGGTGCCGACGGTGAGCCGCATCTGTTCCGGGGCGAGCACGGTATCGGCTTTCCCGTCCCGCGCCTGGCCGGGCGACGATGACCACACGACGGGGAACCCGCCTAAGGTATGGGTCCCTTCGTCGAAGCTGGTCAGGCGGTAGGTGACGCGCACCTGGAGCCGCCGCCCGTTCTGGCCGAGGGTGTCCACGCGGTCGATGCCGAGCACTTCGATCTGGGGGGTGAGCCGGTTTTTCTCGAACTGGGGCAGCTGGATCTCCTGGGCGACGTCTTTGTCGATGTCGAGGTGCAGGTAGAACTGGTCGCCGATCATGATGGTGTCGGGCGTGAAGCGGGTGTGCACTTCGGGCGGCCGCGGGGCGCCCTGCCCGTAAGCGGCGGCGGATAGACCGAAGCTGAGGGCGCCGGCCACCAGAAGTTGGTAAAATATCCTGAATCGTCTCATTCGTTCGCTGAGATGCTAAATGTTTTTATGTATCAAGACCTGTGTCTGCCTCTTTTTATCCATCGACATATCCCTGCGTCGGCAGTGCCACCGGGCGGTCGCTCCTGCGGGCATCGAAGGAAAGCCTTATCCTTTTTGGCCGGAGCCAGCGCAGGGTCTGCAATTTATTGCGGCCCTACGCCCAGGGTGGCTCCGGGCCGGCCGCTGACGCGGGAACCGAGCTTTCGTTTAGCTTGAGTCGCGGTGCCTGCGGGCACTCCGATGAGGCTGTAACTACCCCAGGCGGCTTGGGCGCGGCTCACCGTTATCACAGAAACCCAGGGTAGTACATCCGCATCACCGCATCTTGAAGAGCCGCAACAGGGCGGCCACATAATCCTCCCCGGTGGCGACATTGACGCTGTCGATGCGGCACTTGGTCAGGGCGTGCGCTATGGCGGCGGAAGCGGTTTCCCAGTACCGGGCATAGCTGTCCCGTGTCTTCTTCGAGGCGCTGTCCACCCACACTTTCCGCCCCGTCTCCGCGTCCTGCACTTCGATGATGCCCACGTCGGGCAGGGCGGTCTCCCGCACGTCGTATATCCGCAGTCCCACCACGTCGTGCCGCGACGAGGCGATCTTCAAGCCCTCCTCGAAATTCACCGCCACAGTCTGGTCGGAAGCCTCTTGGGAAAGATCCATAAAGTCGGTGAGCAAAAAAGCGGTGCACCGCTTTTTCATCACGTTGGTAAAGAACCGCAACGCGCCGTTGATGTCGGTCCCTTTGCCTTCGGGCTCGAAATCGACGAGGTCGCTGATAATGCGCAACACGTGCTGGCGCCCTTTTTTCGGGGGGATGTATTTCTCGATGCGGTCGGAAAAGAAGATGCAACCGATCTTGTCGTTGTTCTGCGTGGCGGAAAAGGCCAGCACCGCCGCAATTTCCGTAATGAGGTTTTTCTTGAGCTGGCCCTGCGTGCCGAACATTCTCGACGCGCTGACGTCGACCAGGAGCATCATGGTCAGCTCGCGCTCTTCTTCGTACACTTTGATATAGGGCTTGCGGTTCCGGGCGGTGACGTTCCAGTCGATGTCGCGGATGTCGTCGCCGATGCGGTAGTCGCGCACTTCGCTGAAGGCCATACCGCGCCCTTTGAAGGCCGAGTGGTATTTCCCGGCGAAGATGTCGTTGGAGAGGCCGCGGGTCTTGATCTCGATCTTGCGGACTTTCCGGAGTATGTCTTCTTCGTTCTCTTTCATGGTTTACGGTAATGTACGCGCAGGCGTTGCCTGTCTTACTGGCTGTAACTACCCGATTCGGGCGCCGGTGCCGCGGGCACTCCGGCAGGGCTGTAACTACCCTATATATTGTTTAGCGGCGGCCCGGCGACTCTGACGAGTCGCGCTTTTCGCTCTCATGTGTTCGGGCCGCCCACCCCCCCCCACGGGGCGGCCCGCCGCTGACGCGGGTATTTTGCAGTCTTAGGCGACCGTGAGGTCGCGCAGCCCGGAGCCACCCCCGGCGAAGGGCTGGTGCCGCTGGGCACTCCAACCGGGCTGTAACTACCCTTATGCGCCTCCGCTGGCTCCGGGCAGGAAACAGACCGACGGGCCGCCATTGACGCCGGAACCCGGCTTTTCGCTATCTGGGGTTCAGCCCGAGGTACCTCCGGGCTTAGCACCGAAGGCGATTGGGCGCGGTTCACCGCTGGCGAGGGCGTATTACCCGCAATCCCGGCGCAGATGCAAAATCCAAAATGCACGGTAAGCCGCCGATCCGAGCCTACGGCACTTCGACGGTATTCAGTATCTCGGTGATGATATCTTCGGAGGTGACATTCTCGGCCTCGGCCTCGTAGGTCAGCCCGATACGGTGGCGCATCACGTCCGGGCACACGGCCCGCACGTCCTCCGGAATAACGTAACCCCGCCGTTTGATAAAGGCGTATGCCTTGGCGGCCTTGGCCAGCGCGATCGACGCACGCGGCGAACACCCGTACCCGATCATCACGGCCAGGCGGTCGAGGCCGTAGCTCTCCGGCTCGCGGGTGGCGAAGACGATGTCTACGATATAGCGCTCGATCTTCTCGTCCATATAGACCTCTGCGACCACTTCCCGCGCCTTGAGGATGGCTTCGGTGGTCACGACGGGCTTGGCTTTCGGGAAGGCGGCACCGAGCATGTTTTGCCGGATAATCAGGCGTTCCTCGTCTTTCTTGGGATACCCGATCCTGACTTTGAGCATAAATCGGTCTACCTGGGCCTCAGGCAACGGATAGGTACCTTCTTGTTCCAGCGGGTTCTGGGTGGCCATCACCAGGAACGGCCGCGGCAGCGGGTAGGTGGTGTCGCCGATGGTCACCTGGTGCTCCTGCATGGCTTCCAGCAGGGCGGACTGCACTTTGGCGGGCGAGCGGTTGATCTCGTCGGCCAGCACGAAGTTGGCGAAAACAGGCCCAAGCTTAACGGTGAACTCTTCGTTCTTCTGGCTATAGATCAAGGTGCCGGTCAGGTCGGCCGGCAACAGGTCGGGGGTGAACTGTATGCGGCTGAACCGGGCGTCCACGGCGTCGGCCAGGGTATTGATGGCCAGCGTCTTGGCCAGGCCCGGCACGCCTTCGAGCAGGATGTGCCCGTCGGAGAGCAGCCCGATCAGCAGGCTTTCGACGAGGTGTTTCTGGCCGACGATGACTTTCCCCATTTCGAGGGTCAGCAGGTCGACGAAGGCGCTCTGCTGTTCGATCCGCGCGTTGAGCTCCTGGATGTTTACGACTTCGCTCATATCTCTTGAGTTGGTTGCTTGGTTGGTGTTACTGTTCCGGTGCCGCTTTTAAAGTAGCTCCGACTACTTTAAACGGGCGGCGGGGCTTTTTATTTCGCCCCCGGCTAACAAAGTTAACAGATTTTTCGACTCGGTGCGGGATTTTTTAAGGCTTCGCGGGGGCTGCGGGCATAATAAACGGGGCGGGGATGGAAAATCCATCCCCGCCCCGCGGGTCTGTATCGGTTTCGGGGCCCGTCAGCCCGCGCTGCGCTTTATTTAGCGGCGCAGCGACCGAGGACGCCGCTGGTGGAACCCGGCTATTCACCCTGCCTGATTCGGGCCGCCCGCGTCCCCCACGGGGCGGCCCGCCGTTACCACGGAGCTTCGACTATTCGTCCATGCCGTCCGGCCCGCAGCCTGCGGAGGCGAATAAGGGCAGTTACAGCCCGGCTGGGATACCCAACGGCACCAGCCCTCACCTACTCCCGGTTCGAGTGCCGAGCGGCACCCTGCGGGCTGACCGCTGGCGCGGGGAGTCGGCCATAACCTCTGCGACCGGTCAGGGTCGCGGGGGCCGAAGCCTCGCGCAGCGGAGGCCCGACCGCTATCGCGGCAGGCGTTGGCTGTTTTATCGGCTGCAATTATCCCGCTTCGGCCCTGCGCTCCTGAGAGGCGTTGCCACAAGCTGCGGACTGACCGCTGACGCGGCGGGAATTCAGCTACTCGCCCTAAACCTGATTTTCACGGAACGGCAAGCCGTCTGAAAGAAGCCACCGCGGACAGAGGCCACGCGGAAAAACCGCCTATTCCCCGGCGGCAGCCGCCTCGCCGTACACTTCGCCGAGCTTGGCGGTCAGGGCGTCGCCGCGCAGGTTACGCGCCACGATGGTGCCGTCCGGCCCGATCAGCACGTTCGACGGGATGGAACGCACGCCGTATGCGGCGGCCGGAACGCAATCCCAGAATTTGAGGTCGCTGACATTGGTCCACGCCAAACCGTCTTTTTCGATGGCCTTGATCCACCGGTCGCGGCCGTCGGGACGGTCGAGCGACACGCCGAAGACGGTGAAGCCTTTGTCCTTGTACTGGTTGTAGGCGGCTACGACGTGGGGGTTCTCGGCCCGGCAGGGGCCGCACCACGATGCCCAGAAGTCGAGCAGCACGTAGTTGCCCTGTCCGGCGACGGATGACAGGGAGACGGGAGTCCCGGTGGTGTCGGGCAGGGTGAAGTCGGTGAATTTATGGCCGGGGCTGGTCGCTTCCAGGCGGTCGGCCATATCTTCGACGAGCCGGAGGTAAACGGAACCGCGAAGGGTGCTGTCGAACCCGGCGGCGTATTCACGCATTTCGGGGTACTCCATGCCGGGGGTCACGCGGCGGAAGAACACATAGGCTGCGGCTGCGCTCCGGGGGTTGTTTCTAACGAAATCGCGCCCGTACACGGTGACTTGCGCATAGCTGCGCAGGCTGTCGACGGCGTCGAGGTAACTTTGGTACAAATCCTGCTCGGCGGAGCCTGTCACCTGCACGCTGTCGGGCTGGCTCAGGGAACCGGTCACGGCGATGGGGCTGTTCTCCAGGAAGAACTGGGCGACGGCTTTGGAGGCGCTGTCGCCGACGGTGAGCTGGGCGAGCATCGGCAGGGCGATCTCGCCGCTGAAGGCGGCCTGCCCGTCCCGGACGGTGGCGGAGTCGAGCACGCGGGGCAGTTTGCCCTGGAGGACGGAGAGGTACACTTTCTGTCCGTCTTCGAGCCCGTCGAGGCTGGCTTTCACTTGGTACCCTTTTTTGGCGCAGGCCGCGAGCATCAGGGCGGCGGCGCCCAACAGGAACATTTTTTTCATGGCTATGGTCGGTTATGGTGTTTTGGTTTATGTTCTTTTATATAGTCGGGCCCGGATTTGCTGAAGTCCGGCGCTTTTCCGGATCCTTATTCGGGCTCCCCCTGCGGGACGAAAAGCTATGTGCTTTTTCGGGTCGGGCGCCTGCGGGAAACGGCCCCGTCGGGGCTTTTGTTAGGGTTTGCATTACCCCAAGGGAGTGGGCCTCCGCCGGGGGAGGCTGCGGCCCGCGCCATCCTGCGGATGGAAATATGTATAGCTCGTAACAAGCCGCTCACTTGACTTTGTCGGGGTTGCTGCCGACGAAGGCGGCCCAGCTGCCGGCCCCGCCGCTCACGCCTCCTTCGCCGCGCCGCTCCCCGGCGGCGGTACCCAGCGGGCTGGAGGATATGTAATAGTGGCACAGGGCCACGGCCAACCCGTCGGTGGCGTCGAGCTCTTTGGGGGTGGCGCCGATGCCGAGTATCTTCTGCAACAGCGCGGCGACCTGCTCTTTGGATGCGCCGCCCTGGCCGGTAATGGCCTGCTTGATGCGCCGGGGCGAGTATTCGAAGACGGGTATGTCCTGCACCAGGGCGGCGGCCATGGCCACGCCCTGCGCACGCCCAAGTTTGAGCATGCTCTGCACGTTGTCGCCATAAAACGGGGCTTCAAGGGCCATTTCGTCGGGTTTGTACTCTTTAACCAGAGCGGTGACGCGCTCGAAGATGTGCCGGAGTTTCTGGTAGCGGTCTTTGTATTTCCCCAATGTGACCACGCCCAACACTTTACAAACCGGTTTCCCGCCGCTGATATGCAGCACGCCGTAACCGAGCACGTTGGTGCCGGGGTCGATGCCGATTATGGTCGCCCCTTCCATGGGGTCGGCGCTGACGGCGTGTTCTTCGCGCTGGGCGCGGCTGCGGCGGACGATCATCGGGTCTTATTCAACGGTTCGTTCAAGGGGGCGGATAATTTCAGCCCGGTTTGCGTGTCCGGCAGCACCAGGCCTCCGCCGGGAATGGCTGGGGGCCGCCCGCTGACGCGTCAGCGGTCGGCTGTTATATCGGCTGTAACTACTCGGTTCGGGCGCCCCTGCCCCCATCGGGGGCGCCCGGCGTTCCTTACCGGAACGCGATACTCGCTCACAGCCTTACCGCTGCTGCGGTCCGGAAGATATTCTCGGCCTAACCGCTGGGGCGGGGGTAGGCTATGGCCTTATTTGTCCCGGCGCGCTCCCCCGCGCGCCCTGCGGGCTCGCCCACGACCGGGCCACCGCTGACGCGGGAACTTTTCTTGCTTGTCTGCGACCGTAAGGTCGCACAGCCCGGAGCCATCCCCGGGCGCAGGGCTGGTGCCGCTGGGCACTCCAGCCGGGCTGTAACTACCCTTATGCCCCTTCGCTGGCTCCGGGCTCACGGCTGGCATAGCACAGGTTACCCTATTCGGGCCGCCGCCTCCGGGCGAAGCCGCAAAGCGGCTTGGCGGCGGGCCCGGCGACCCGGACGAGTCGCGCTTTTCGCTTATCGCCTTACTGCGGCTTCGGGCTTACGCACTCCGCCGCCCACGGACGAGGAAACTAAATTACCCGCCCTATATCTTACCCTCCTCCGTTACTTCGTCACGGCAAGCCGCTCTTCAAGGGCCTTGACCTGCCGGGCGAGCTCCGAGACCTGCTTGCGCAGTTCCGGGAGCTGCTTCACCGAAGCCTGGATGCGGTGTCCCTCCAGCCCCGGATAGGCCGGCGAGCCGAAAACGGTGATCCCCGGCTTCAGGATGTTGTTCGGGATGCCCGACTGCGAGCCGATCTTCACCCCGTCCGCGATGGTGATATGTCCCACAACACCCACCTGGCCGCCCATCATCACATTGCTACCCACTTTCGTAGACCCCGCGATGCCCACCTGGGCCGCCATCACCGTGTTCTCGCCGACCACCACGTTGTGGGCGATCTGGATGAGGTTGTCGAGTTTGGCGCCTTTCCTGATGCGGGTCGAGCCCATAGTGGCCCTGTCTATGGCAGAGTTGGAGCCGATCTCGACGTCGTCTTCGATGACGACGTTCCCGATCTGCGGGATCTTCTGGAACGAGCCGTCCTCGGTGGGGGCGAAGCCGAAGCCGTCGCCGCCGATCACCGTGCCGCCCTGAACGATGACCCGGTCGCCGATCACGCAATCCTCGTAAACCTTGACCCCGGGATAGAGTTTCGATCCTGCACCCACTTTGACGCGGTCGCCGACATAGACCTGCGGCCAGACCTCCGCCCGGTCACCGATCACGGCGCCTTCGCCGACCACGGCGTATTCGCCGACGTAAACATCCGCCCCCACGGTGGCCGTCGGATGGATAAAGGCCAGGGAGCTGATCCCGCTCTTCTTCGGCTTGTTGGCCACGTAGAGGTCGAGCAGCGAGGCGAACGCCTTATAGGCGTTTTCGACCCGCACCAGCGTCAGCCCTTCGGGCAACGGATGCTGGGCCCTGAAATCGCTGTTGACGATGGCCACGGTGGCGCCGGTATGGTAGAGGTGCTCTTCGTATTTGGGGTTGGAGAGGAAAACGAGGTCGCCGTCCCGCGCCTCCTCGATCTTGGCCACGGAGCCGACGACGGCTTCCGGACGCCCTTCGATCGAGCCGCCGAGGAACCCGGCGATGATCTCTGCTGTGAACTGCATGTCTGTATTCTGTAGGTTACCGTTTATTGACGAGTGAGTCGAGGGTGGCGTAAAACGCGGGATCTTCGCCGGTGAACCGGGCGAGGATGATCCCCTGCGGGTCGAGGATCATCTTGGTCGGATAGGCCTCGATGCCGAATTTCACGGGGGTGCGGTCGCCGTCGGCCCGCACGTTGATCCACGGGAGCTGCTGTCGCCCGACGGTCTGTTTCCAGACCTCCTCTTTGTCGCCGCAGTCGATGCCGACGAATTCCACGCTCTCCTTATATTGGGCATACGCCTCTTTCATGGCGGGCATCCCTTTCATGCACCAGCCGCACCAGGTGCCCCAGAAGTCGAGGACGGTGTATTTCCCTTTGCCGTACAGGGACGAGAGGGTGAACTCTTTGCCGTCGATGCGGGGCAGGGTGAAGTCGGGCGCCGCGGCGCCTTCCCTGACCGTCGCACGGGCGTGCTCGGCGGCGGACATGTTGTCGGTCATCTCTTTCTGCAAATCGAGCCACTCTTTCAGCGGGCCGTTCTTGACACTTTCGTCGAGCAGGTTATAGAGGCTGTCGAGGGTGGGGCCGTTGTCGATGGTGGTCATCAGGTAGCCGGAGACCGGGTCGGCGGGATGGGCCCCGATATAGGCGGCCTTGATCTGCAAGATGCTGTCGGCGATGGTCTGCATCTGTTTGTAGACGGTGTCGCCGAGGGTGCGCCGCTCTGGCGAGATCATCATGGCGGTGGCGTTGAGCATATCGAGCCGCAGCTGGAGCCGCTCGAAGGTTTTGCTGTGATCCATCCACCGCTGCTGGCTGCTGTCGGAGACGGTATAGTCGATGGCCTTGCCCTTAGGCTCGTATACAGCCTGCACGCTGGTTTTTTCGCCGGGCAGCAGGAAGAGTTCGATGTTCTGCCGGGGCCCGTCGGCACGGAAGCTCTGCGGGGCGAGGAAAATTTTGTAGAGGTGCCCGTCGTCGGGTATGTCGATCGAGAAGTCGACGCGCTCGCCGGTGCGGCTGCCGCCCACCAGGAAGGTGGCCATGTCGCCGCGCTCGCGGATGGTGGCGGGGGTGAAGTAGGAGCAGATCAGGCTGTCGTCGGGCATGCCTTCGATGCTGACGGCGAGCCGGCCTTTGCCGCTGTCGGAACAGGCGCTCATGAACAAGGCGGCGCAAAGGAGGCCGGGGAAAAGGTTTTTCATAGGTATGGTTTTTTCTTTCGTGGTTTTCGCCCTGCGGCTGCGCTTTGGCGCGGGCCGCAGGGCGCCGTCGGCACGTGAACTCCGTGCCGGCCTATATGCGGCCCCGGCAATCCCGGCGGATCGGGCGTGTCGTCATTTTAGAACCGCACGCCGAGGCTGACGGACCAGTTGCTGCTCTTGGAGTGGTTTTTCCGGTCTTCGGGCACGCGGACGGTGGAGATATCGTACCGCAGCCCGATGTCGAACAGCCGCGGGAACTGGTAGTTGACGCCGACGGGGATGGTGAAGTCGAAGCCTTTGGTATCGCTCATCAGGTTCTGGCTGTGGCTGACTTTGCCGGTGGCGTTGCCGTCAATGTCGTAGACGGTGCTGCTCCATTTCTCCTGGGCTTTGACGAGCCAGTTGAAGGAGATCCCGGCTTCGATATTGAGGCCGCCGATCAGGTAGAGTTTGGCCAGCACGGGGATCTTGAGGTAGTTGTAGGAGTATACGTGGTCGCTGTTGGTCATTTTGCTCCCTTGCAGGGAGTAGAGGGCTTCGGCCTGCAACCCGACCAGGTCGTTGAGCTTATAGCCGGCCATCAGCCCGAAGTTGGCGCGGGCGCGGGCTTTGGAGTAGGTGGTCTTGGTGACGGTGCTGATGTTGAGCCCGGCGCGGGGGCCCCAGTAGAAGCCCTGTGCGGAAGCGGTGCCGTAGGTTCCGGCACCGAACAGCAGTGCGGCGGCGATCGCCAGGAGGCGTTTGGTGATCTGCATAACGGTCGTGTATTGGTTTTAACTTTCAAAGATAATATTTATTCGGGAGTTTATCCCTGTATGGCATTTTTTCGGCCAGATCTGGGGTGGGTTTTATAGAAGTTGAGCAGAGGTTTTCCGGGCGTTTTGTGCGGGCGGGTTGGAGGGGACTGGGGGGACTTTGGCGGGCTGGGAGTTCTTGCGTCAGCGGTGGCCCGGTCGCGGGCGCAAGCTCTTTCAAGAGCGCCGAGGGGACTTTGGCGGGCTGGGAGTTTCTGCGACAGCGGGCTTCCGCTGCGGGAGGCGACGGCGAGAAGCGTGAGCTTCGAGCCGCATAGGGCGGTGAGCGAGTAGCTGAGTCCTTTTGCGCGATGCTTAAGCATCGCCGGGCCGCCCCGTGGGAGGACGCGGGCGGCCCGAAGACGAAAGTGCGAGTAGCTGTATTTCCGCGACAGCGGGCGGCGCCCGCCTCCCCGATGGGAAGCCGCTCCCTTGGGCTATGCAAACGCTAACAAAAGCCCCGACGGGGCCGGCGCGGGGGGAGCGCGCCGAGGACAAATAAAGCAATAAAAAAGCACCGAGGCGAGCGGAGC
>CANQXP010000016.1 GCA_947627885.1 uncultured Rikenella sp. | reverse complement strand
GAACATTTCGATTTTCCCATTTTCAGGTACACCTACGTACCACCTATAACAACTACACTCCCCATTATCTTCATTCTACACTATCCGCAATATCAATTTCCTCAACACACCTCCCCGTCTCAACCCTCAACGCAACCACCACATACGTATCACGCTTTTCCACACCCATAATACGCAACTTTTTGTTTCCATCAATATGTAAATTACCATTCTTCATAACAATATGTACTTTGTATGTGCCCTTGTCCGCCATGGTTCCTCCATGCTATACTCTAGTTGTTCCGGGGCAATCGCCCCATACCCGAGGAAGGAGTTCCACATGTCTGAGGAGATTGTAGCCGTCAAGAAAAGCGTTTCCACTTCTGAGATCGGAATATACTGCTCGGTCAAGGGGGACGACCGTCAGACCAAGGCCCTCGTCTATAACGCCATAAACAGCCCCGACGAGCGCATTTCCGACCACATCAACGAGACGCTTTCGGTCACCGACGTGGTGTGGGAGCCGGTAGAGCTTGTGAACGAGGAGACGGGCGAGTACGAGGTTGCCCCGCGCACGGTCCTCATCACCGCCGACGGCAAGAGCTACCAGGCCGTCTCGCGCGGCATCTTCAACGCGGTTCAGAAGCTCATCGCCGTGTTCGGCGAGCCGACCTGGGCCGACCCCATCCCTGTCGTCGTTCGTCAGATCACCACGGGCAAGTTCAAGACGAACACCCTGGAAGTCGTCCTTTAACTGGCCTCGGCCGTCGGTACCGGGAGGGGGCGGGGCCTCGGTCCCGTCCCCTTTTTTCTACCATGGACTACACGGAACTGTTTCTATCGATAACGCTCTCCGCATCGACGGCGGGCTTTCTGGCATTGAAGGCATATATGGACCGCGTGACACCAGAACACATCGAGAGCCGATGGCTCTTTGCGGCGGAGCGTCTTGAGAAGCGCGTCGCCTCCTACGACCGGCGCGGCTACGACGTGGTGGGCCTGCCGGACCTTAAGAAGCCTCCGGCGGTGCTCACCATGGAACACGTCGAGATGCTCGACAAGCTGCGCGGGGCCGAGCTTGAGCGCCGGGCGGTGAAGCGCTGCACGCGCGAGGGGCCCAAGCCTGAAAAGAAGATTCCTCACGGGGCGACCCTTCGCGTCGAGGTCATGGGCGCACACGAACTCTGCTATCGCGAACCCGCCGCCACATACAGCGTGTTTGCTGTCGTCTACACCGACCCGGTGGGGGCCTCGGTTGAGGTTTTCCAGACGTTCGCGCAGCGTGAGAAGCGCGAGGACGCCCTGCGCGGCATGGGCTACACCCGCGAGGGCGGCTGGGACGACGAGCGGCTGGCGTCGTCGTGGTTCTGGGGTTCGTGGCACTACGCGATAGCGAAGATAGCCGTGGACACATTCGGGAGGCGTTGACCATGCCGAGAAGCATGAACGTCACCAGGACCGTCGAGCTGGTGAACATGACGGTCAAAGAGGTGGACCTCGCCACGGAGGAGGTCGTTGTCGAGAACCGCGAGCGCGTCGTGCGCACCTGGCGCGACCGTGCCGACCTTCGGCGTAAAATCAACAAGGAGGCCAAGCGCCGGGGGCGCGTGCTGCTGTCGGCAGACGTGACCAAGAGCTGGTTCGAGCGTTACGAGCTTCCGGTTGAGCTGTTCGTGAAGTACGGCAAGAAGGCGGGGTAGCACCATGGCAGGCCGCAGGAAGTCGTCGGCGGAGCGCGCCCTTGCGGCGATGAGGGAGCGTTTCCACATCGACGCGATATCGGACGCGCGCAAGGCGAACCTGGCTGCCGCAGAGGCCGCCAAGCGTGCTGGCGTGAACCGCCGGGGCGCGGCGCGTAAGTCTGGCGGGGTGGACCGCCCCCACTTCCGGGGAACGCCCGACGCCATCGCCCATGCGTCGGGGCGCCGCCGCTACGGGCGCTACGGCTGGCTCACCGAGAAGCAGATCGAGTTCGTCAAAGAGGCCAACAAGCTCAAGCGCCGCATCCGCGCCGTTGAGAAGCGCGGGTACCGCGTCATCATGCTGCCCGAGCTTGAGCTTTCCATGACGCGCACGCCGCGCACGGAGGACATCGAGCGCATCAAGTCTATCCGCGGCGAGGAGCTGTACCAGCGTTCAATCTATCTTTTGACCGACGACGACGGCGAGCCGACCGGCGAGTTCGTGTCGGGCGTCGAGGGCCGGGCGATCGAGAGGCGTCGCGCCGCGCTCAAGGCCGCCGAGAAGCGCCGTCAGAAGCGCCTCGCCGACCCCGAGTACCAGCAGAAGATGGAGGAGAAGCGTCGCGCCAAAGAGGAGAAGGATCGCCTTCGCCAAGAGGAGCGCGAGCGGCAGAAGTCCGTCAAGCGCCGGGCCAAGGCGCGCGCCGACCAGTCCAAGCGTGACGCAAAGCGCCGTCTCAAGGTGCCGGGCTGGCCGGAGCTTGTCATCAACAACTTCCTCCAACAGGTGAGGACGTTTCAGTTCATGGACGGTTACGAGGCGTTCATGACTTCGTTTGACTTTTTGCGAAAGGACTGGGGCGACGACGATATCGCTTTCATGATCGCTGACGCGCTTAGCTACGGCTTGGAACCAGTCAAGGACTATTTCTACAACGACGAGCATGCTGCCGATTACATCGCTCGGCTTTCCCTGTTCCTCTACCACCACGGCTACTACTCGCGCGATCAGTATATCAGCATTCGCCGTTCGGAGCCTGATCTTCCGTACTATGAGGTCCTATCACCCGAGGAAGAGGGGGCGTTGTGAGGTGCCCCGCAAGCGCAAGCAACGCCTTTTTATGTGCGACTTCGAAACGACGGTCTATTCGGGCCAGGCGCATACCGAGGTCTGGGCGAGCGCGTGCGTCGAGCTGTTCCACGACGAGGTGACGGTAGTCGGCTCGATAGACGAGCAGTACGAGCAGTTCATTAACATGGGCTGCGACGTGGTGGCCTGGTACCACAACCTCAAGTTCGACGGGGCGTTCTGGCTGTCGTTCCTCCTGGTCGAGCTTGGGTACGAGCCTCTCGTGACGGGCGACGTGGAGGCGCTCGAACTTTCCTGGGGCAAGGACGAGGAGATGAAGGACGGCCAGGTCAAGTGGGCCATTTCCGACCGCGGTGCGTGGTACCGCATCGTGTTCAAGGCCAACGGCCACGTCATCGAGCTGCGCGACTCGCTCAAGCTGCTCCCCTTCTCCGTGCGCCAGATCGGCGAGAGCTTCGGCACGAAGCACAAAAAGCTCGACATGGAGTACAAGGGCTTCCGCTACGCGGGCTGCGCGATCACCGACGAGGAACGCCGCTACATCGAGAACGACGTGCTGGTGGTGAAGGAGGCCCTGGAGATGATGCTCTCCGAGGGGCACGACAAGCTCACCATCGGCAGTTGTTGTTTGGCCGAGTACCGCTCCACCATGATCCGCAGCGACTGGGAGGCGTTCTTCCCCAACCTCTACGAGGAGCCGATAGACGAGGCGCGGTACGGTTACGCCACGGCGGGCGACTACATCCACAAGAGCTACCGCGGAGGGTGGTGCTACCTCGTGCACGAGAAGGCGTGCAAGCCCCTCACGGGAGGCTGCACGGCTGACGTGAACTCGCTCTACCCGTCCGTCATGAGCGGGGCGTCGGGGAACGTCTACCCGGTCGGGGAGCCGACGTTTTGGAAGGGGGACGTGCCGAGCGCGGCCGAGCGCGACGGGCGAACCTACTTCGTGCGCGTGCGCTGCCGGTTCAAGATCAAGCCGGGCATGCTCCCGTTCATCCAGATCAAGCGCAACGGCCTCTACCGGGCGACGGAGATGCTCACCACGAGCGACGTGCGCGATAAGGACGGCGTGTACCACCCGTTTTATATAAAGGGCGGCGAGCTGGTCCCGGCTACTGTGGAGATGGTGCTCACGAAGTGCGACTGGGAGCGCATCCAGCGCCACTACGACCTATCCGAGCTGGAGGTCCTCGACGGGTGCTGGTTCTCCGGCGAGGTCGGCATCTTCGACCAGTACATCGACAAGTGGGCCGAGGTCAAGCGCACCTCCAAGGGCGCGCGCCGCCAGCTCGCGAAGCTCTTCCTCAACAACCTCTACGGCAAGATGGCGGCGAGCACGGACTCCTCGTGGAAGTGGTGCGAGCCTGACAAGGACGGCGTGCTCAAGTTCTACGACGTCATCGAGTACGGCAAGAAACCCGGCTACATCCCCGTTGGCAGCGCGATCACGAGCTACGCGCGCGACTTCACCATCCGGGCCGCCCAGGCGAACTATCACGGCCCCGACGCCCCCGGCTTCGTTTATGCCGACACCGACTCCATACACTCCGACCTCGACCCCGCGCAGGTGGTCGGCATCGAGGTGCATCCGACCGATTTTCTCAAATGGAAGATGGAGTCGAGCTGGGACGAGGCGTGGTTCGTGCGGCAAAAGACCTACATGGAGCACGTGGTCGCGCACGACCTGGAGCCGTGCGACCCAGAGTGGGACATAAAGTGTGCGGGCATGCCCGAGCGGTGCAAGCACCTTTTTCTCATGAGCATGGGTTTTCCGCAGACCGACGTGGACGGAAGGCCCGTGGTGCCAAAGACCGACGAGGAGGCGGCGTTTGTCGCGGTGCCGCGCACCTATCAAGACTTCAAGGTCGGTATCAGAGTGCCGGGGAAACTCCTGCCCAAGCGCCTGCGCGGCGGCATCGTCCTCATGGACACGACGTATGAGATGCACTGAAAGGGCCTCCCGAAGGAGGCCCTCCCTTTAAGCGTCGAACCCGACTGTCGTTCCGAAGCGCCCGGCAATTTGGCGTCTCGCGGGCGCGGCCCCGTTCCCAGGGGTGCCTTCCGCGCCCGTGCGACGGAGATCGGCATTCGGAGGCGCTTGGTACCATGGTAGCACACTAGCGGTACGTTATCGCCTGGAGCACGCAGTCCTTCGCGCGCAGGTCCTTAAACCTGAACACGCCGTGCTCGAAGTACCAGCGCAGCGTCGAGATCATGATGTCGTTGCGGCGCAGCATGACGTAGTTCGGCTTGTGGTCCTCCGTCGTGACCGATATCTTGATCGGCCAGGTCTCGTCGGCGGAGTCCGAGCAGTAGACGAGGCCCTCGTCGGGGAACTCGCGCACGCCGTAGTCGCGCCCTTCGTGCTGGAGGGTGCAGATGTAGCGGGAGCTTCCCGAGAGCGTCTCCACGAAGGCCGTGTTGTCGTTCAGGTACACCGATTCCGCCGAGTGGCCGACGTAGCGGTTGTCGGCGAACGCCTTCATGAACTGGCTCTCGCGCTGGGCTTCCCTGGCCGCCTCCGACACGCTCTGCTCAAGCACCCAGCCGTCGCCGCGCAGGAAGTGTGCGTCGGGCTTGAGCCTGCCGGTCACACCCATTTCAACGTAGTAGGGGTTCACGATGGAGACCGGGTTCGACACGAGGTAGACCGGCACGCGGCGTACCAGCTCGCCCTTGCCGCGTGCGATGGAGGTGTGCAGGGAGATAAGCGCCTCCACCTCGCGCGGGGCGTAGCGGTTGTCCTCGGCCTGGAACTCGTCAAAGAGCATGCAGGCAGCGTCGTTGAAGAGGTGGCTCAGGCGCTTCACCTGCACGGCCTTTGTGAGGGCGAGGGCGTAGCCGCAGGGTTGGCCGTCCAGGTAGAGCTCTCGGAACGCGCCCTTCTCGCGGGGCTTCTCGTCCATGACCGAGCCGGGGAAGAACAGCGGCCCCACGTCTTTGAAGAAAGCCTCCGTGCAGCCCGGCAGCTCGTAGGCGTAGCGGTGGACGATGACGAACTTCTCGCCCTTTTTGAAGAAGCGCTTCACGACGTGCCGGTTGAACCACGTCGTCTTTCCGGCGGTTCGGTTCGACGTGCAGATGTATATCTCAGGCTCTTTGCCGTTGGCGTCCTTCATGGACAGCAGGCGAGACCCGTCGTAATATTTTGAAGTCTTTTTCCCAGTCATCATGCTCCCCTCACGGGCGTATAATTGGCGCGTACATTGTACCACGAACGAGGGAAAAGCATGCCATACGACCCCGAAGCGGGCTTCAACAACGTGCTCTCCATGTGCGTCTTGCCGGGCGTCCACTACTCCATGGACTACCGGCAGGACGGCGCCGGGAACCCTTATGGGTGGGAACATGCGTTCGACTGCTCAAGCCTGCTTTCGTGGGCGCTCTACGAGGCCGGGATGTCTGAGGCGTGGGGCTACAATCCTTGGTTCACGACCTACGACATGGGCAGCTGGCTCGGGGACTACGGCTGGGAGCGCCACGACCCCTTCGGGGACTGGGCGGCGGGCGACATCCTCGTGCGCAACTACGGCTTCCTCGACCAGGGCTACTCCCCGCACACCGAGATGGTCTACGACGGGGCCAACCGCTACTGCATGGGCGCTCACACTGACCGCATCGAGAACGTGGACGACCAGGTGAGCGTGAACTTCTACAGCGTCTACGGCGCCTGGGAGGACCTCTGGCGCTGGCCGGGAGGGGCGACGCCCACACCTCCCGACGTGCCGCCTGCCACACCGTCCTTCCAGCCGAGCGGCCACCCCTGGTCCCAGTCCGGCATGCACTGGTACTACAACATGGGCGGAGGTGGCTTCGAGCGCGACTCGGACGAGGCAAAGACCAACGCCGCGAACGTCTGGTGGTTCCTCTTCAACGCGGGCTGGAAGCTGCCCGCGGCGGCCGCCGTCATCGGCAACATGCAGAACGAGTGCGGCCTCAACCCGGCGCTTCAAGAGGTCGGCGGCGAGGGCGCGGGCCTGGTCCAGTGGACGCCCGCGTCGGTGCTTTTGGAGGGCGAGGACATCATCTACGGGCACCACTCGCCCTGGACCGACGGTACCATGCAGATGAACGTGTTCCTCGCCGAGTACATGCAGACCAACTACGCCTACGGCGAGCCGTTCGCCCGCGACGTGGGCTTCGCCGAGCGCCGCCAGTGGTATCCATCGACCGGCGCTCCGTACGGCTTCTCCCTTCCGGGAGACACCACCTGGTATCAGTTCTCGCAAGACGAGACGCACGACATGGAGTGGATGGTTCAAACTTTTATAGCCTGCTACCTGCGACCGGCCTACGATCTGGACCTCATCCATTACAACGAGCGTGTCGAAAACGCGAGATACTGGTATGATTACCTGTCGAGCTACACGCTGCCCGGCACGGGGGGCGGCTCGACGGGAGGGGCCGGGGGAGCCTTCTCGCTGTCGAGTATCGCCCTCTGGCCGCGTCGGCCCCGCATCCTGTAGTCGAATGGAGGAAATTCATGGGTGTTTTGGGACGTGAGGAGTATTTCAACCGCATTCAGACCATGGTGGGCGAGGACTCAAGCGACGAGGCCATATCCTTCATCGAGGACATGACCGACACGTTCAACGACCTGGAGTCGCGAGCCGCGGGAGACGGCGTGGATTGGGAAGGCCGGTACCACGAGCTGGACGAGCGATGGAAGAGGAAGTATCGGCACCGGTTTTTCTCCGGCAGCGGAAACTCCGCACCTGCCCCCGACGAGGAGGAAACCGACGAGGGCACGACCAACCCCGACGACATGACCGTCGAGGACCTGTTCGAGGAAGTCCCCGCCTCGGAACGTCAGACAAGCTAGGAAAGGGACGAGCATGGCAACCAAACCCGTAGTGAAGAAGCTGGCTGCTACCAGCCAGGACATCCTCAACACCATCCGCGCGACCGCGACGCCGACCTATCGCGAGTACGTGCCCCCGGCGGTCCCGGGTATCGAGAGCATCCGCGAGATCGGCACCGTCATCATGGGGATGCCCGCCCTCCAGAACGAGTTCCTGAGCGCGCTTGTGAACCGCATCGGCCGCGTCATCATGTCCTCCAAGATGTACGACAACCCCTGGGCGATGTTCAAGAAGGGCGTCATGGAGTACGGCGAGACGGTGGAGGAGGTGTTCACCAACATCGCCAAGGCGCACGACTACGACATCCAGGTTGCCGAGGACAACGTGTTCAAGCGCGAGCTGCCCGACGTGCGCAGCGCCTTCCACATCCTCAACTATCAGAAGATGTACAAGCGCACCATCCAGCGCGAACAGCTGCGCCAGGCGTTCCTCTCCGAGGAGGGCGTGACCGACCTCGCCACCTCGATCATCAACTCCATGTACGCAGGCGCCGCCTACGACGAGTTCATGGTCATGAAGTACCTGCTGGCGCTCCACCTCGTCCAGGGCGACATCCACACCGAGACGGTCGGCGACGTCTCCGCCGACAACGCCTCCGGCATCGTCACCCACATCAAGAACGTGTCCAACAACCTCACGTTCATGTCGCCGAAGTACAACATGGCGGGCGTGCAGAACTACACCGGCAAAGAGGACCAGTACATCATCGTCAACTCGACCTTCGACGCGACGATGGACGTCGAGGTCCTGGCCGCCGCGTTCAACATGGATCGCGCGCAGTTCGCAGGCCACCGCGTCCTCGTGGACTCCTTCGGCGAGCTTGACACCGACCGCTTGAAGGAGCTTATCGGCAACGACCCCGGCTTCCACGAGTTCACCGCCGACGAACTCAAGGCGCTCGACGCCGTGCCCGCCGTCATGGTGGATCGCGAGTGGTTCATGATCTTCGACAACATGTTCAATTTCTCGGAGCTGTACAACCCCGAAGGCCTCTACTGGAACTACTGGTACCACACCTGGAAGATCCTCTCCGTCAGCCCGTTCATGAACGCCGTCGCGTTCATCGCCGGGGAGCCTTCCGTGACGAGCGTCACCGTGACGCCCGCCTCCACCACCATGGGTAAGGGCACGTCCATACAGCTCAAGGCCGAGGTCAAGACCACCAACTTCGCCAGCCAGGCCGTCGTCTGGTCCATCGAGAGCGGCACCGGTGCGACCGTCGATCAGACCGGCTGCGTCACCCTCACCCAGGAGGCCACCGGCGAGATCAAGGTGAAGGCGACGAGCGCCGTGGACGACTCCCAGAGCGCGACCTGCACCATCACCGTCAGCGAGTAGCAAGGAGGGCGGCGTGTCGTACATCGTTCCCGACTCGGACGTAGAGCTCTTTTGGGGCATACCGTGGGACGGTACCTACGAACACGCCGCCCTGTTCGACTCTGAGGAGGCGCGGGAGGCGTGGCTCGGTACGCGCCGCCGCCTCGCCTTCCGCGACCTCACCTACATCCGCGCCCAGCAGGGCCGGGTGCGCCTCCAGGTGGCAGCCGACGAGGTGTACACCTGCGACTACATGCGCTTCCGCAACACCGCGTTCGGCACGCGGTGGTTCTACGCCTTCGTGACCGGCGTGGAGTACGTCAACAACGTGACGACCGAGATCACCTACGAGCTTGACGTGCTCCAGACCTGGCACTTCGACTACCGCCTCATGCAGTGCTTCGTGGAGCGCGAGCACGTGTCGCGCGACGTGCCCTACGAGAACCTCGTCGTGGAGGACCTGGACCTCGGGCCGGGGTACACGTCGAGCAAAAAGCTCACCATCGACCTGTCGAAACAGCACGCGGCCATCGTCATGTCAAAGCTGCCGACCGCGCCCACGCTCGGCAACCCGGTCGAGGTCATACCCGGCGTCGAGCTTCCGATGCTCACGCCCGTGGACCAGGGCATCACGAGCATCAACGGCGTGGCCATGTCAATCTTCACCATCTTCGGGTTCGACGTCCAGAACGGCAAGCGTGGCACCAACAACGTGTACATCGTGGGCGGAGGGGCCCTCAACCGCCAGCTGTCGGACGAGTACAAGGGCCTCTCCGACTTCCTCAACATGGCGATCCAGGGCGGATACGAGCAGTCCATCCTTTCCATATATCAATATCCGGCCTATCTGGACGAGAACGTGGACCCGCAGGACGTCGCGTTCTCGCAGATCGACCTTTCGAGCAGGCTTGAGGTGGACGTGGACCCGCCAACGAGCGTGGACGGCTACCGGCCGCGCAACCTGCGCCTGTTCTCGTGGCCCTACTCCTACTGTCTCGTCTCTAACAACGCGGGCGCGACGGCGGAGCTGCACTGGGAGGACTGGTTCACCGGTTCCGGCGGTGCGGACGGACGGCCTTTTTTGCTCATGATGAGGGGCACGTTCGTGACAACGCCCTCGATCATGCTCTACCCTAAGTTCTACCGGGGCATCACCGACGACTGGGACTCCGGCGTCACGCTCAACTCGTTCCCGCAGCTCGCGTGGGTGGGCGACACCTACGCGGCGTGGTACGTGCAGAACCGCTACTCGGCCGACACCTCGCTCATCGCGGGGGCCGTCGGCTCCCCTTTGAAGGGCGCGTTGAACGGGTTTTCGACCGGAGGGTCGAGCACCGTCGGCAAGGTGCTCGGGGCCATAACGGGATTTGCGAGCGGCGTCATCGACGACGTGCTCCCGGCCGTCACCAAGCGCCTCGACCTCTACAACACGCCTCCCCAGTCCTACGGCCAGTCCCAGGTGGAGGCCCTCAACCTCGCCATGCATCGCGTCGGGTTCGGCGTCTACAACATGGGCGTGCGTTCGACGCAGGCGGCCATACTCGACTCGTTCTTCGACCGGTTCGGCTACGCCTGCCGCAGGACCAAGGTGCCCAACCGGAGGGCCCGCGACCACTGGACCTATGTCAAGACGGCGGGCTGCGCCATCGAGGGCGACCTTCCCACCGAGGACGCCAAGGCCATCTGCGACATCTACGACAACGGCATCACCTGGTGGTCGAACCCCGACGAGATCGGCGACTACACCCTCGACAACGTGCCTATCGAGGGCCGATACGACTGGTGGGGCGAGTGGTACGACCCATCGGAGGTGCCCGACGGCGGGAACCCGACCATCACGCCCGGCGGGGGAGGGACCGGTGGCGAGGGTGGCGGCGGTGGGACCGGCGGCGAGGGTGAAACCGGCACGTACACCGACCCCGGCACCATCGCCGTGGACGGCTACTGGGGTCCCGCGACCACGCGCAAGCTCAAGTACGCCTTCGGCATGTACGACTCAAGCGTCATGCAGCACCAGCTCATCGACGGCGAGTACGCCTTCCGCAGCGTATGGCATACCGACGAGAGCTGGCAGTACGATAACTCCGACCAGGGCGACGACCTCGTGCCAAAGCTCAACGCCGTGTTCGGTCACAAGGCTTACATGCACGCGAAGAACTTCACCGGGCTTTCGGCCATCGCCATGGCGCGCTACTTCGTCAGTTCGGCGCTTTCCCACGTTGACGCGAACTCGGAGACGTACCGCCAGGCCATCATGAACATGCAGCAGTCGCTCAACCAGGGCTGGCCCAACGCCGAACCCGTTGTGTCGCCCGAGTATCAGCACCCCGAGCTGCCCGACCCCTCGGACCCCATCGACGTGGACGGGTGGTGGGGTCAGGCCACGACGGTCAAGCTCCAGCACAACTTCGGCATGACGCAGGACGGGTTCGTGAATCACCAGATGGCGAGCGGCGGCTGGGCGGTGCCGCGCGCCTACAACCTGGAGGAGACCTGGGAATACGACGACTCCAACATCGGCGACCAGCTCATCTACCGCCTCACGATAGAGACGGGCGGCGACTTCCCCGGCAACAAGTACCCGCGCGTGTTCAACGCCATCGGGCGCAACGCCTTCATCCGCTACTTCCTCGGCAACCCCATCGCCGAGGGTACCGACGAGAACTACCGGCTCGCCGTCATGGAGATGCAGCGGCGTCTCAACAACGGCTGGCCGAACGACTAAGGAGGACGCATGGGACGAGGCGGGCGCGGGCGCCGCGCAGGCCGGGGCGAGTCCCCGCAGAGGGAGCACGGCCCCCTCAAGAACGGTCGCATGTGGCGCCAGATCGGCACCTACATCGACGACGACGTGCGCTATTACGACCGGTTCACCGAGATCGCCCTGTCGCGCTTCGAGTGGAAGAACGCGCCCGACTCGCTCGACCAGCGCTACCTGGAGCTGGCCCTGTTCCGCGACGGGGCGGCCGTCGTGTTCGAGGACGAGGTGATGGGCCTGGTGGGCCTGCGCGTCATCCTCGGCGGCGACCTCGACGTGTACGGGGTGCCCGACGAGCGGCGGGCCTACGGCGTCGGCGGCCCCGGCGGCAAAGGTCCGGGATACCAGCGGGCCTTGGACGAGACGAACTCCGTCGTCGTGTTCAACAACCAGCTGCGCACGCCCACCTGGCCCGAGCTGTGGAGCTACGCGCAGCGCATAGCGCGGCTGGACTCCATCATCGACACCAACGTCGGCGCGCAGCGGACGCCCGTGCTCATCGCCTGCGACGAGAGCCAGCGCCTCACCATGAAGAACGTCTATATGAAATGGGAGGGCGACGAGCCGGTCATCATGGGCGACCGGTCCCTGCGACCGGAGTCCCTGCGGGTCCTGCGCACCGACGCCCCTTACGTCGCCGACGCGATGTACGAACTTAAGACGAACTACATGAACGAGGTGCTCACGTTCCTCGGCATATCGAACGTGAACATCACGAAGAAGGAGCGCCTGGTCACGAGCGAAGCCACGCAGTCCCAGGGATTCACCTACATGATGCGCTACTCGCCTCTTGAGGAGAGGCGCAAGGCGGCCGAGAAGATCAACGAGATGTTCGGCACGAACATCGAGGTGGAGTTTCGCCCCGACTACCGAGAGACGACCGCCGAGGGCGTCATCGACGTGGGCGGCGAGGAGCCGGACGAGGTGCCCGAGACGGCCGCCGAGGAGAAAGAGGGCGATTCCGAGTGAGCCTCTACACCACCGAGGTGCGCTTCATATGCGAACAGCTGTTCGGCATGGGGGCGCGCTCACACGGCATGTCGCGCGTCGAGGACATCATCGCCGCAGCCGCGCCGAAGGTTTTCGACTTCCCCTGGCCCATCTTTGACGAGGACTACCGGCTGCCCCTCGAAGTCAAAATCCTGCGCCACTTCTACACGCGCGAGATTTGCGAGGAGACGGTCGGCCTCTGGCAGCTGCGTCTCGACACGCGCATGAACGACATCATGCCCTACTACAACAAGCTCTACGAGAGCGAGCTTCTCGTGTTCGACCCGTTGCGCGACACCGACCTCTGGACGAAGAAGGACGTGAAGCAGGCCGAGGATGAGAAGGGAACGCGCGACCTCGACGCCACGACCGACACCGAGCGCAGCGAGACCGGCGCGAGCGACTCCAAGGCGAACGAAAAGTCCACCGGCACGAGCAGGCGCGAGCAGGACTCCACCGAGCAGACGCACACGACCTCCGACGAGGAGACGGCCCACTCCGACACCCCGCAGGGCACCATGGGCGACCTTCGGGGTTTGGAGTACCTGACCGACGCCACCATCGTGAACGACGAGGGCACCTCCAAGACCGACGGCAGCGTCACCGACGAGACGACCTCCACCTCCAACTCCGACTCGACCGCCAACTCCACGAGCAAGAGCGACATGGACGAGGCGCAGAAGCGCGCCGAGGACGAAAAGACGGCCCGCGAGCTGCGCAGCACGGAGGACTACCTGCAACACCTGGCGGGAAAGTCGCCGGGCAAGAGCTACGCGCAGCTCCTCACCGAGTACCGAACCACCCTGCTCAACATCGACCGTCAGATCATCGGCGAGCTTGAGGACCTCTTTTTCGGCCTCTGGGACTGATTCGAATGGACGGGTTTCAGCAAACGGCGTATCATTCATCGAAGGGAGCTGCCATGTACGAACAGGGGTTCAACCCGTGGGGGTGGCGCCAGCCCTTGCAGCCGCAAGCAACGCCGCCGCAGGCCATCACGTTCGTGAGCGGGCGGGACGGGGCCGCGGCCTACGCGATGGGGCCGAACTCCTCCGCGGCGCTGTTCGACAACTCCGCCGAGTTCGTCTACGTCAAGACGACCGACGGGGCGGGCTTCCCCACCATCAAGACGTACCGTCTTGTGGAGGAGGCGCCCGCGGCTCCCGCACCGCAGCAGGCGGACTTCGAGGCCCGCGTCGCCGCCCTGGAGGCGGCGGTCGCCGAGCTTAGGAAGGGTGAGGGCCATGCCGAGTAGCGTCTTCGCGGCTGCAAACGCGAATCGAGGCACCGGTGGTACCTCGGGGGTTGCGAACATCGTGGCGGGCGTGAAGGCCGCCATGGGAGGGCGCGACCCCTCCGCCTTCGCTGCGGCGCTGGCCGCCGCCAACCCCGCCTTCGCCCAGTTCTTGGCGGCCAACAAAGGCAAGACCCCGGACCAGATCGCCGCCGAGAACGGCATCGACTGGGACGGGATACGGGGAATGCTCTAGGAAAGGGGAACGACATGGGCGAGGGAGCTATCGGGCCTGCCGACATCGCGGCGCTCCAGGGCGGGCGCGGCTCGGGCGGATTCGGGGACGCGGGCGGAATCTGGGCGCTCATCATCCTGTTCGCCATCATTTGGGGCCGCAACGGCTTCGGGTTCGGCGGCGGTGGCAACGGGGGAGGCGAACCCGTGACCGAGGCGGGCCTGTGCAACGCCATGAACTTCAACAACCTGGAGAACGCGGTGGGTCGGCTCTCCGACGCGCAGCAGGGGCAGTTCACCCAGCTCACCAACGGCCTCTGCAACTTCGGCTACGAGAGCCTGTCCAACTTCGGTGCCCTGGGTCGCCAGCTCTCCGACTGCTGCTGCACCACCCAGCGCGGCATCGACTCGGTGAACTACAACGCCGCCATGAACACGGCGGCCATCAACGCCAACACCACCGAGCAGATTCAGAAGGTGCTGGACGCCATCTGCACCAACCGCATGGCGGACATGCAGAACCAGATCAACCAGCTCCAGCTCCAGGCCCAGCTCGCGGGCGTCGTGCGCTACCCGACCGGCTTTTCCTACAGCGCCGGGTCGAACCCGTTCTGCGGCTCCTGCTGCGGCGCTACCGTCTAGGGGGCGGTAGCGGTGGCATGCAGCGCAATCTACGTCGCGAGCACGGGGGGCGTCTCCGTGGCGAGCGGCGGCACGGTCCCGCTCGGCAGCGTCGTGAGGCGCAAGGGCTGCCAGCTCGCGCTCTCGGGCGACGGCATCGTCGCGAGCGGCACGGGTTGGTACGACGTGGTGGGCAACGTCACCGTGTCGAGCAACGCGGCCCTCGTCGTGACCGTGGCCCTATTGGAGGACGGCCTGCCCGTCCAGGGGGCCACGGCGACGGTCAACGTGGCCGCCGTGGGCGAGGGCAACGTCACCGTCCCGGCCATCGTCCGCAACGCCTGCTGCGGCACCTCCAAGACGCTCACGCTTCGCGTCACGACCAGCACGGGCGACCCCGTGACCGTCGAGAACGCGGCGCTCACCGTGGTGGGAATCTAGATGGACGCGCGCGACGCATGGGCGGTGCTGTGCGCCAGGGCAGCCGACGGCACCATGGTCCACACGCGCCTGGTGGCCGGGTTCGAACAGCTGGGCATGCACGGCCTTTCGGCCCTGCACGCCCAGCGCGCCGAGGCCGAGCTGGCGGAACTCTGCCGCCGCAGCGCCCTCTCCAGCCGTCGGAGCGGCTGGAGCTGCACGGCAGCGCCTACGCACCCCGACCCGTTGCCTTCGTCTCTCATCGACCGGCCCTGCTACGCGCTCCGGGAAACCGAGTCCCGCGACGCGCTCAAGGCCCTCGTGGAGGCGTGGGTGGCGTGGGAGGAGGAGACGGTCGCCGCCATGAGGGCGCTTGAGAACGACCTCATGGGGGACGCGGCCGTCGCCTTCGAGGCCGAGGCGGCGCGCGAGGCCGCCGCATGCGCCGCGCGCGAGCTTGAGGACGCCATCGAGGCGGCCTCCAAGATGGAGGGCGTGCGGTGGGACCTCGCCGCCGTCTCCGACATGCAAGGGACCTTCGCCCGCCGGGCGCGCAAGGCCCGGCGGGCGCGCGAGGACGGGGGACGAGATGCTCGACGTTGACGTGCTCGACGACGAGATACGCAAGCTGGAGATGAAGGACGCGAGCTGGGGGAACGTCGAGCGGCTCGCGGCCCTCTACACCGTGAGGGACCACTTCTCCATGATGGACGACGGACACCCCTTCAAGCGCTACGGCCAGCGGGGCCAGGCCGACGACTGGGGCGGCAATCCCAGGGGCCAGGCCGAGTGGGGCGGGCAGCGCTCCCAGGCGGGCCGCTACCGCAGCGGCATGCGCTCCCAAGGCGACGTCCTGGGGGCCTTGGGCAAGATGCCGGTCGAGGAGGCCTGGGGACTTCTTGAGGACCACCTCGCCGACATGAAGGAGAACGACCCGCAGGGATATCGCGAACTCATGGACGCGGCGGAGCGAGGGGGGCGACGCTAGATGGAACAGGGAATCGTGGACGTGGTCACGCAGCTCATATCGAACTGCGGCTTCCCAATTGCGGCATTCCTGCTCATGTGGCACACCTGCCACACGACGCTCACGAACGTCACCGAGACGGTCGGCGAGCTTAAGAAGCTGCTCGAAACGGCAATCGACCTCGGGTTCGGGAGAGGCGGCAAGGACGATGCTTAGCTCCTGCGGCAGCGACGAGACGGGCGGCTTCGCGGGAGGCGTCGCGGGAGATCAGACCGGCGGCGAGTACGCCGTCGTCCCCTGGTACCGCTACCCGAGCGCGAGCGGCTGGAGGTGCGTGCTTAGACACCCCTTGCGCCGGGTGGGCGACGACATCGCCTACCTCGCCGAGGCGGCCGCCGACAACGACCTCATCGGCTACGACCAGTGGCAGCGGCTCACGTTCTGGAACCTTTTGCACGCAGCCCCCACGAACGACCCGGCCGAGATATGCGAGCCGTGCGAGGCGGACTGCTCCAGCTCCACGGCCGCCATCGTGAAGGCGGCGGGGCTTCGTGCGGGAATCCCCGAGCTTGCAGCCGTGTCGCCGTCGCTCACCACGTACTACATGCGCGACGCCCTGGCCAACGCCGGTTTCGCCGTGCTTGAGGACGAGCGCTACCTCACGAGCGACGAGCACCTGCTCCCCGGCGACATCCTTTTGGAGGACGACTGGCATGTCGTCATAAACCTGTCGGCAGGCTCTGCGAGCGAGGGCACCCCGCTTGAGGACGACGGGTGGTGGGGGCGCGCCACGACGGCCAGGCTCCAGGAGGTCCTCGGCAGCGAGGCCGACGGCGAGGTCTGGCACCAGTACTGCGAGACGTGCTGCGACGAGCGGCAGACCGGCGGCTGGCAGTACGACGAGACGCTTCTGGGCAGCCCCGTCATCCGGCGGCTCCAGGAGGTTCTGGGCGTGGAGCGCGACGGACTCTGGGGTCCCATCTGCCGCGAACGGCTCATGGCGCGCTATAATGTCGCCACCTACGCAGACGCCGTGGCCGAGATGCAGCGCAGACTGAACGAGGGGAGCGTGTAGCATGGGCGTCCTCACACCCCCGCCCTGCAAACCCCAACCCGCGAAGGGCTGCTGCGGCACGTGCGCGCCCGCCCCCGGTCACTTCGGCGGGTGCGGGCATGAGGCCTACCGGCGCGGTCCCATGCCCATCCGCTGGGTCGCCCACCGGGCGCTGCCGCTTGTGTACGACGATTCGCTCTCGTACATGGAGCTTTTGAGCAAGGTCGCCTGCGGCCACAACGAGCTGGTGGAGGCCTACTGCTGCATCGACCAGGCCCTGGAGCAGTTCGCGAGCGACGTGAACCAGCAGTCGGGCGAGATGACGGACGAGTTCTACACAGCCCTCTCCAAACTGCGCGACGAGCTGGTCGAGCTGATACGCGAGTCCGAGCAGGGGTGCCTCACCTGGGACGTCCAGCACGGGTGGTGGACCGGCAGCGTGGACGCCATGCGCGACATGTTCAACGACCTCACCGTCCACGGCATCACGTGCTGCGAGCTGGCGGAGCTGGACATGACGGTCTGCGACCTGGCCGAGAGCGGCCTCACCGTGCGCGGGCTTGCAGTGGCGGGCCGTGCGCTCATCGAGGACCTGGGCTTCTCAATGGACCCCACGCTCACCAAGTTCGAAGGCGGGGACTCCGGCGAGGTCACGGCATACGACATCAAGACGGCCCGCAAGGACGAGTCGGGCTACGTCTACATACCGTAAAGGAGCGAGCATGGCGGAAACGACGCCGATACACGGCTTCCCGCTCTTTGAATCGAACGAGCACGCCGATTTGGTCGGCGTCTACAACACCGCCATGAGGGAGATCGACGGGCTTCTCCTCACCCAGGACGTCGAGGCCATCGCGTCCCTCCAAAAGCAGTACTACCTCTCCATCGCCCCGGACCGCCCCTCGGGCGGCGAGTGGGGCAACGTGAACCCCGCCTGGGAGGACGGCACCTGGGTTTTCGAGCGCGACGTGGTGACCTACATCACGGGCGATGTGGCCATCCTGCCGAGCGAGGACGGCGTGTGCGTCACCGGCCCCACCGGCCCCAAAGGCGAGCGCGGCGAGCAGGGCGAGGAAGGCCCGGTCGGCCCCACGGGCGAGAAGGGCGACACCGGCGCGCCGGGACCTGTCGGCCCCGAGGGCGCGAGGGGCGAGCAGGGCGACCCCGGCGAGCGCGGCCCTGCCGGACCCGAAGGCCCGCGCGGACCCGAGGGGCCGCAGGGCGTCCAGGGAGAGCAGGGCGAGCGCGGCCCCGAAGGCGAGCGCGGCCCCAAGGGCGACCGCGGCGAGCAGGGTCCCGTGGGTCCCGCCCTCACCTTCGAAAAGACCTACGCCTCAAAGGACGCCATGGACGCCGCGGCCGCCGAGGACGGCGTGCCCGAAGGTGCGCACGTCATCATCGGCGGGCAGGACGCGCCCGTCGAGGGCGAGGGCGACGTCTACGTGAAGCACGAGGGTGCCTACGTCCTCGTCACGCACATGAGGGGGGCTGCGGGCACGCCCGGCGCCCGCGGCCCCAAGGGCGACTCCGGCACCGGTGTCGAGTCGGCGACGGTCGAGTACGCCGTGGCGGAATCTTCCACCGAGGCCCCGCAGGACGGCTGGCAGGCCGAGGTGCAGGAGGCCCCGGAGGGGCAGTACCTCTGGACCCGCACCACCACGAACTACACCGACGGCGACCCCACGGTCGCCTACTCCGTGGCGCTCCAGGGCAAGACCGGACCGACCGGCCCGCGCGGCGAGGCGGGCGAGCAGGGCGAGGCGGGCACGCCCGGAGCACAGGGTCCGCGCGGCGCGACCGGCCCGGGCGTGACCGCGGGCGAGGCGACCTACGCCAGCGGCGACTCGGGGGAGACCGCCCCCGTCGAGGTCGAGTGGCAGGCAGAGCCCCCGCAGGTTTCGGGCGGCAAGTGGCTGTGGTGCCGCCTCAAGCTCTCCTTCGACGACCCCGTGGGGGACGTGACGGTGGACATCCCGGTCCGCCAAGGCAAGGACGGCGCGACCGGCGAGCGCGGCGAGGCCTTCTCCATCGCCAAGACCTACAAGGACGAGGCCGCCATGAACGCGGCCGCGGAATCCGACGGCGTGCCCGAGAACTCCTTCGTCATGCTGACCGACCCCGACGACCCGCAGGCCGAGACGAACGGCTCCGTCTACGTCAAGAACGGCAGCGGCACCTACGACTTCGTGGTGAAGATGCAGGGGGCGAAGGGCGACGCTGGCCCCGCAGGACCGGCAGGCCCCACGGGAGCGGCGGGCAGGGGCGTGCTCTCGGCGAAGGTGGAGTACCAGGCCGGGGAATCTGCGACCGAGGCCCCCTCCTCCACGTGGTCGGCCACGCCCGTGGCGGTGGATGCGGGCAAGTACCTCTGGACCCGCACCACGACGACCTATACATCCGGACAGCCTACGATAGCCTACGCCGTGTCGCTCCAGGGCGCGACCGGCCCCGCGGGCGCGGCCGGTCCGGCCGGGCCTGCCGGTGCCGCGGGCACGGCCGGGGCAAAGGGCGACACCGGCCCTGCGGGCCGCGGCGTCACGGGCGCGACCACGGTCTACGCCGTTGGAGACTCCGCCACCGCCGCCCCCGGCAGCGGCTGGGAGGCCACGCCTCCCGAGGCCAGCCCCGGCCAGTACGTCTGGGCGCGCACCACGACGACCTACACGAGCGGCTCCTCGACCGTGGCATACAACGTGGCCTTGCAGGGCGCGACCGGCCCCGCAGGCCCCGCAGGCCCGCAGGGCGCACGCGGCCCGCAGGGCGAGCGCGGCCTCACCGGCGAGACCGGCCCCGCAGGCGCGACGGGCTTGCAAGGCCCGACCGGCCCCGCCGGTTCCGCAGGCCCGCAGGGACCCGCCGGTCCCGGCCTTGTGGCCGGGGGCACCGACGGCCAGGCCCTCGTCAAGAGCGGCACGACCGACTACGCGACCAAGTGGACCAACGTCGTGCCTTCCGCCAACACCCTGGCGACCGCTCGCACCTTCCAGACGAACCTCGGAATCGAGACCGCCGTCGCGTTCAACGGCAGCGCCGCGAACGTCCACGGCGTGACGGGCGTTTTGCCCGTCGGGCACGGCGGCACGGGCAACACGACGGGAGCGGCGGCGAGCCTTGCGACAGCGCGCTCCTTCCAGACGAACTTGGGGCTTGAGACCGCCGTCAACTTCAACGGCACCGCCAACAACGTCCACGGCGTGACCGGGGTCCTCCCCACCACGCACGGCGGCACGGGGAACAACGCGGCCAACTTCGCGAAACTTGCGGGAATGATATTCTCCACCCCGCAGGCGGCGGGCCACGCCAACGTCGCGGACCTGAACGCCATAACCGACCCGGGCGTCTACACCTGGAACAACGCCTCCAAGAACCCTCCCGTGGCGTCCTCCTACGGCGTCGTCCTCATGCTCGCGAACACCCTCACGGCCGGGACGACGAACAGCTGGTCGTGGCAGATCGGCATCCTCACCTCCGGAGCCATGTACGTGAGGTTAAACATCAACAACGCCACGTGGGGCGCGTGGGCCCCCGTGTACTCCAGCGTCTCCAAGGTCCCGGTCGGAAGCATCACCGGAGTCCTCCCCGTGGCCAACGGCGGCACCGGCAACGCAGCCGGGACCGTCGCCAAGCTCACCACGCCAAGGGCGTTTTTGACGAACCTCGCCACCACGGCGGCCGTGAACTTCGACGGCAGCGCCAACAACACGCACGGCGTCACGGGCATCCTTCCCGCCGCAAACGGCGGCACCGGCAACGCCGCGGGCACCGTGGCGAAGCTCACGACGCCGCGGGCGTTCCAGACCAACCTGGCGCTCACCACGGCCGTGAACTTCGACGGCAGCGCGAACAACACGCACGGCGTCACGGGCGTGCTCGGGGTGGCCAACGGCGGGACCGGCGTCACGAGCTTGGCGGCGCTCAAGACGGCGTTGGGCGTGAGCAGCAAGGGCGTCTCGCTCACCTACGCCGAGGCGACCGACGACGGCGGCACCACGACCATCAAGGCCGGGGAGGTCGCCGGGTTCTCCATCATCGTCGCGAACACCTCTCCCGCGACGCTCACGAACTTCACCCTGACCGAAAAGGTCGGCGACCTCGACACCGGGGCGTATGCGAAGAAGATATCCACCTCCACGCCGTCGCGAAAGGCCATCGCCGGGGGCGGTCCAACCAACTACGGCTCCGTCGCCGCCAACCACATGGGCATGGAAACGATAGCCGCGGCACCCGTGGCGACCTCGAACGTGTCGGTGTCGGTTTCCGCCGACAACCTGCCTACGGAGTCGAACTCAAGCCTGTTGAAGGTGACGGTTTCGGGGACCGTGAACCTGGAGTCCATGAGCTGGGACGAGATCAAGAAGCTCTCGCACCGCTACGCCGAGTACGGACTCTCGAACACGTCTCCGGGCGCTAAGCAGCTGTTGGGGCAGACAAAGAAGATAGGGACGAGCGACACCGAAAATGTGCGGCTTGTCGATATCAACGTGTACGACACTGTTGACGGCCACAAGTGCGGCTTCGTGTTCATGACCTCGTTCTCGAACGGCGACCCTGAAAACTGGTTGATATCCGCGCAGACCAGCTATGAAAACACGTACTTGGCGCAGTATTGCGGTATCACTCCAAACTATACCGGAATACAGACGATAGAAAGAAAGTATTCGTCGTCGCGCGGCAACAACATACCCATCGTCCAGTTCGCCACAAGCATGGGCGTAGCCATCAACCTGCCGTACTTGAAAAGGCCGGACACTACGCAGGCCACCGTCCCGGCGAGGGCATTCATACCGTCCGTTACCGAGCTGTGCAACCAGAAATGCGGCGCCCCGAGTTACATGAACTACTTCAACGGAACGATACCGGAAGGCACGTTCTTCAAATACTTCGAAACGGTGCAGGCTTCCGACGGTGGTATAACGAACGCCCATCCGTCCATCATCGTCGCGCAAGGTAGTTACTCAAGCGGCGCGCCATACATGACCCGTTCGTTCCCCTTGCAGGGAGGATACGGATACACGTTTTATGTAGACAACACAGGTACGGTGAAAGGCAGCAGCGGAGTATATGCCGGATACTTCCCCATCTGTTTCTGCCTGGGCTAAGGAGGACCCGTGGAACGCTACATCCTCGGCAAGGAGCGCACCGACGGCGAGGGCCTGCCGCTCTACAGCGGCTGCCCCGGCTCGTTCGACCTGCGCGACCAGTACAACGAGGCCATGGGCCTCATAGACGATAAACTCGGCCAGGCGCTCACGGACTCCGCCGGGGCCGCGGCCCTGGCGGCCCAGGCGGCCGCCGACGCATCGAAGGCCCTCGCGCTGGCCGGGCAAGGGGGGTCCGGCCAGCCGAGCGGCGACGGCTGCACCTGCGACCTCACCACCGTGAACGCGCGCCTCGCGACGCTTGAGAGCGGACTTGCGTCCCTCACGGGTCGGGTTGGCGCGCTTGAGGCGGGCGGCACCGGCGGCAGCGGCGGGACCGGGTACAACGACACGGAGCTTCGCAACCGCGTCTCCTCCCTCGAAACCCGCGTGTCTCGGCTTGAGTCCTCGCAAGGGACGGGCACCGGTGGCGGCTCCTACGACGACTCTGCGATCAAGAGCAGGCTCACCTCGCTCGAAACGCTGACCAGCCGATGGCTGCCGAACGGCGCGACCTTCACCGGCCAGGCCAAGGTGAGCGACCTCTCGTTCACGGGCGGGCACTGGACCGTCGAGGGCGGCACGAGCGACAACCCGTTCACGGTCAAGCTCACCGACCGCATCAACTCGGACGGGGCCGTCTACGGCATACGCAACCGGAAGAACACCCCCGTGCTGTCCTCCGCCGCGTTCGGCATCGAGCTGACGCTCAACACGACCTACGCGGTGCGGCTGACCGAGCTGTGGTTCGACATCGAGCGGGGGAGCGCCTCGGAGTCCTCGTACATCGCCCTCACCGGTTTCAAGTCGCTCGAAGATTACCCCGGCACCATATTCCCCGGCATGTTCTCGGCGTGCCGCCTCACCGCGACGAGCGGCCTTTTCACCGACCAGAACGGCTCCTCGCCGTGGATGGGCGGCATAGGGTCCATCTTCGACGCCGGTATCACGCAGTCGCCCGCCACGTGGCGCTTCAAGCTCGGCCCGCGCACCTCGGACGGCTGGGCGATATGGGCGAAGGGCGAAGTCGGGACCAAGATCACCATCGACCTCAACGCCATCATGGCCATCATGTAGAAAGGGACAACCGTGGCAAGCGAGTACACCAACAACTACACGCTCGACCTCTACACCTGCGACGACAAGCCCAACCTGCGCGACCAGTACAACGCCGCCATGAGGAAGATCGACCGCCTCCTCCTGAACGTGGAGAACCAGGCGGCCGCCGCGCTCAAGCGCGCAAACGAGATCGACGTGGAGGGCATCCAGCAGATGCTCTCCGACATGCAGAAGGTGCAGGAGAGCCTCAAAGAGGCCGAGAAGGCACTGGAGGCGCTCGACGCCCGATGCGGGGAGATCGAGGGCGACGTGGCGGGCAACTCCGGCAGCATCGGCAGCCTGCGCTCGCGCGTGGACTCCCTGTCGTCGCAGCTGACTGACCTTGCAGGCCAGCTTGAAGAGCTTGAAGAGCAGGTCGGTGGCGGCGGAGGAGCGGGTTCGGGGGACTCGGGGAACTTCAAGCTGGTCGAGCAATCGTCGTTTTTGCTCATGCCAGACGACATCGAGAAAGTGACGCAGTTCAAAGACCTTTACGATTCGCGGGACATGTTCGACAACTTTACCGTCAAGTCTCTTGGAGACGGCACCGGAGAGATCGGCTACGTGCGCAACCTCTACCCCTCTCCCGGCAGCCTGCTCGCCATCAACGCGACCTTCGGCCAGCACGTCGTAGGCACCCAGGCGAACCTCATGGGGTGGAACCTCGTGCTCAAGAACGAGTCGGAATACTCGAAGTACCTCACACAGACAGCCGGTGTCGAACTTGTAGACGGCGTCCGCCTCTACAACGGCGGCACGACCTACGACCCGACCCTCCGGTTCTCGCGAACTGCCGACAACAAGTACGTCCAAATTTATCCCGGCGGCTCGGTGTCGGGTGACCTGCACGATAAAGGAATCGCCTACACCAGCTGGGACCGTCCCGTATACCGCTTCAACCTCGGAGTGGTGTACCAGGACAGCCACTGGAACATATTCTTGAGCGTCCATACGGCTGGTATACGCATGAACGGGCAATCCAGCCTGACGTTCGGAAACGAAGGGTCCGTTCAGGTGTGCTATGAGCGCCCGAAAGTCTTGGCACAGGAGGCCGGTCTGGACTTCAACCTGGAGATCGGCTGCGCGGCGATACTTCTGTAGAAAGGGGAAACCATGCCGTACCAGAACGTTTACGACGAACCCGTGCGCATCGCGGCCGCCGTCCCGCGCCCGGTGGCCGACGTGGACTACCGGGACGCCGCCGAGGGGAACTTATGGGTGACGTATGCGGGCGACCCGGCGACCGCCCACCAGGTGCCCGCTAGCGACCCGTCCCTTCCCGCCTACGTGCGGGCGCGGGCCGCAAACGACATGGGGGCCGGGACGCCCGCCCAAGCGTCCACGACCCCCTCGGACACATCTTATCACACGATAACGGCTTCGCGCTAGTCCCTTTTCGGCCGGTAGGCCCCCTTGGGGCCGACCAGCACACGGAACACCTGTTCGCGGTAGCCTCCGGGGTCCGCGTCTGAGCGTGTGGGCGTCCTGAACGCCTGCATCGCGCGGGCGCGGGCCTCTATGTCGTCGCCCGCCCCGTGCAGGCGCACCCAGTCGGCGGGGCTCATATAGCCCGCGTCCAGGACCGGCACCACGGCGTCGTATGTCGTGAGGCCCGGCACCATGGGGAGGACGAACGTGCCGTCCTCCGCGGCCACCCAGCTGCCGAGGTAGCGGTCAGAGGAGTCGCCGCGCCAGACGCCGCCGACTGCAAGCACTTCCGCTTCCATTATTGATTCTCCTCCCAACAGGAACACGCCGGGGTGTCGGCCAGGGTCGAGGGCCAGAACGTGCGGGGGCGCTTGTCGCCCTCGCACCACACCAGTTGCGGCGGGTCGATATGACAGAACCCGAACGGACGGTCGCCACCGTCTCCTCCGGCAAGGAACCACCAGCGGCAGCTGCCGCAGGTGGTGTAGACCTCAAGACCGTCAACCTCCATAACTCCCCCTAACACATCGCCAGCATCAGGGCCGCGAGGGCCACCGGTGCCAGTATGGGCGTGCAGCGGGGAGTGCGCAAGGCGCACCACCCGAGTGCGCACACGGACGCTATCGCAACGGTCAACATGTCATTCACCTCTCGTAAAGAACCAGAACAGGACGGGGAGAAGCGCAAGCATCGCGATAACGGGACCCAGCTTGACGAACGCGACGATGTTGTCGGCGATTGCGTCCAGGCACCTCTCGACCAGCGTGTCCACGGCTAGCCCCCTCAAACCGTTATTACCAGATAAATCGCGAACGCGACCATCCCAACCGTCGCGACAAACAGCCCGAGCGCTATGGCGTCGCCTATCATCACATCCTCCACATCTGAAACGCCGCCCACATGATTATGCTTTGCGCTGAACGGTTGCCAATCAATCGTCTGTGTCGCTCTCATCGCTTCCCCATTGCTCTGCCATTGCAGTTGCAATACCCATAAATGTTTTGCTTCTTTCTCTTGCCCGTTCTTCCGGTGACAAGTGCCAACAATCGGAATACCACTTCGGCATTGACTTCCCTGACGGATATTTTACTCTCGACTCCGGCTCCACAATGTTTGTAGGCTTCAATGTCGGCAAGCCTTTTAACCACAAGCAAGTTTTCTTTTCATACGGCTCTCCAAACATATACGGTTGTATAATTTGGTCCGGCTTTCTCCATGCCGTTGATATAATTCCGACCGGGTTTTCAATCGCTATTTTATCGCAGTTGCAATTCGCAAAACGCATGAAAAAGTCAATCGCTTCTTCTCTTTTCCTCGCACGCTCCATTGCTTTCTCGCCGTACTTCTCAACGGAAAACCACCGGTTCCCGGTCACGGTCAAATAAGTGCAAGGCGGGTGAGCAATCAACAAATCCCACTTCACGTCAATCTTATGCGCTTGTCCGTCTTGCGTGATAAACTTGCAGTTGCCATTAATAATCGGAAGACAGTCGCCTTTTATGTGCCATTCGGGGTGTCCGCCACCACATTCCTGTATGTCGCAACTGTATGCCTCGTGCCCGCGTTCTCTAAACGCCGTGCATACTCGTTGACTTTCCTCACAAGCTACAAGCACTATCATCACATCCTCCACATCTGAAACGCCGCCCACATGATAAAGAGAACGGCCAGGGTTCCCAGGGACAGCCACACCTCCCAGGGCGTGGCGCCCACCAGCTCCAGGAACGTCATCGCACGAAGTCGCGCGCGTCGAGGACGTGGCCCGCGTAGCGGCCCTCGCGGAAGGCCGCCCGCTCATGGGCGTCGCGGTTGATGAGGCCCGCGCCTCCTCCCTGCTCCTTGGGGAGAAGCCCCCAGTCGCCCTGCAACTCGTACTTCTGCAGGCGCTCCGTGGTGTGGCCGCGCGCGTCGTCCACGCCCACCACGATGGTCTTGCCCGTGACCTTTTCGACCGTGAACCGGGTGCCGCCGTACTTGTCGAGGTGCAGGCCCTCCACGAACTTGTTCGAGTACGCCATGGCGTTACCTCCCTCTCTTGACTAGGCCGATGACGTCGGGGGAACCCTTTGCGATGGGGTCCACGCCTAGCTTGCGCGCAAGACGCACCATCTCACTGCCCAAAGCCCCCAGGGTGGGGAACCACGTCCAGCAGTCTCCGAGGGGGCCGTGGGAGGCTAGGAGGTAGCGGTCCTCCTTCCGCATGTACCTGGCCTCGTACCACGCCCCGTAGGGCTCGCTCGCGTCGTTCAGGCAGCGCAGGATGCGCTTGATGTTGACGGGTATGCACTGCGGCCTCAACCCAGACACCGCCTCTCCTTGTCGCTTGTGCGCTCTGCCGCGTTCTCCCAAAAATCGCACCAGTTGCGGTAGTGGGTGCCGTCCAAGGGGTAGCGCCCCACCATACGGGGAGCTTGGGACGCCGTGCGCGCGTACCGAAGCTCAAGCTCGTAGCCAGTCTCCGTGCGCCACACGCACTCGAACCGACAGCGGCCGCGCGGGTCCTTGGCGGCCACCACGCCCGCCTGACGTATGTCGTCGGCCTTGGGGAAGTAGGGTGCGCCCTCTCCCCTGTCGGCAGACCATTCCTCGCCGCCGCGACAGAAGTCCATGTGGATGGCCCAACCCTCGTACCAGGAGTCTAAGTCCCCGGTCAGCTGCAACCACGCCACGTCCAAGGGGTTGGCGGGGGAGTCGCGCCAATAGAACCCGTTGAAGTTGGGGAAACCGAGACAGTACGCCGCCGTGAGCCCCGCCTCCATGGTGAGGGGCCATATGAGGGTGCCGGACTCCCAACCCGTACCACGCTGTTTTCCGTAGTGCGTGTTGCAGCCGCCACTTCCGACGATGAAAAACTCGCCGTTCTCGCCGTACTTCTTGTACAACTGTTCGACGATGCGTTCGTCCCTGCCCGGCGCGCCGTTGTCCCACTCGCCCAACAACGTCGCCGTGTCCGGGTCATAGACCCGACTGCCCACCCTGCGCTTCTTTACAGCCATGTCTTGAACTCCTCCATCGCGAACGCAGCCAATATCGCCGCAACCTCCCGCGCCGTGCGGGCCTTTACCTGTTTGGTGTTGCCGTCCAAGGAGAGGGTCGCAACCCCGTCCTCTATATCCACCGCTATGGGGAAGCACCCGCCGCTCGCCTCGTCCACCAGGGAAAGGGAGGCGTTGATCTTGGCTTCGGTATCGGAGTAGAGGAGCGCCTCAACGGCGTCGTGCAGGGCCTCCGGGTCGATGACACGTGGGCTTACGGGGTCCCATAGCTCGCCTGCTATGTCCTCTAGGGGAAACGAGGTGTCGGCGTCGGCTGCGTGGGTGATGTTCTCTCCGTCCCACAAGAGGAACGTCAGGCCTCCGAACTTGTCGCACGCGAGAAGAACCTTACCGCCATCGACGTCGCGCTCCATGAGGATATCGACGGTGCCTGCGAACATGTCTACCTGCCCCAACGGGGCGAGGGCCTTCGTCATGGCAACTCCTTTCATTCGACACGTAAATATTAGCACGCCGTGCGGGGGAATGCAAGCCTAAAAGTAAACAATCCACGCATCGAACGCATCGCCCTCGTCCTTGTCCTGCGCGTGCCAGTCTATCAACACCTCGTCCTTACGGTACCCGCACACGTGCGAGTAGCGGCAGGCCAGGCCGTGGGAGCGACCGTCCATTTCAACATTGATATAGCCCTGCCGGTCACCCGTGGTGGCGACGCGGGCAAGATGGAGCCTGCCCGCCGTGGTGATGTTGAACCCTCCCGCGTTGAGGGCGTACACCTCGCCCGGCTTGGGGAGGTCGCGCACGTAAGGGGAAAACACAGACCCCTTGGCAAGGGGCCGGGCCAGCTTGTCCAACAGATCGACGTGGACGAGGTGCTCCGTGGTGAAATACCCGTCGCTCATTGTTCCTCGCTTCTCTCGTCAAAGAACACGCACCATATTGAGCACACCTCGTCCTTACGGTACCCGCACCGTGACTTCAACGTTGACACATCCCTGCCGGTCGCCCATGGTGGCGACGCGGGCAAGCTCCAACCGGTTCGCGGTGGTGATGTTGAACCCGCCCACGTTGAGGGCGTACACCTCGCCCGGCTTGGGGAAACTGCGCACGTAGGGGGAAAAGATGGTCCCCCTCGCAAGGGGCCGGGCCAGCTTGTCAACCAGGTCCACGTGGATGAACTGTTCGGTTGTGAAATATCCGTCGCTCATGGTTCCTCTTTCCTTTTGTCAAAGAACACGCACCATATGGAGAGTTGGGTGTCCTCGTCGGGCACTTTGGCCCACACGTTGTCGTTGCCGTAGGAGTCTATCGTCACGAGACTCCACCACACGGGGTAGGAACGCCCACGGCAGAACGCCGTGCCGGGCCAGGCGCCTTGCGTGGGCAGGCCGTACTCAGAAAACTCCGTGAGCGGCCCCCACCACGAGAGGCGCGCGCCGTCGTACATGCGCCGTGAGTGGCACCACCCGAACCGGGGCGGGGGAGGTTCTAGGAACCGCGCGGACTCTTTCAGGACGATCGAATCCGTCGCAGCATCCATGAGGGTGAGCACGGAGTAGCGCACATGGGGGAGGACGGGGAGCTTATCCGTCATGGGGGCCTACTTTCAGCCAGGTTTCCTCAAGCGGCGCGTCGGCGAACCAACGCTCCAAAGCCCGCGCGATATAGTCCGGGCCGGGGACGGTTTCGGGTTCCCCCCACGCCTGCTCGACCAGGAAGCGGGCCGTGGAGACGAGGGCCGGCTCAGGCACGGACATGTTTCGGGATTGATAATACTTCTCAAGCTCGATCAAGACAGCGGGGTACGAGAACCTATCGGGATAGGTTATCCGGATGGCGTGCCTATAAAGTTCGTCGTACAGGGTGCCGCCGTCCATGATCGCGCGGGGGTCAGTAGATGCGAACAAGTCCGTCAGGGCGTCGAACAGGTCGCGCTCGCGCGTGTCGTGGCCGTCGGGGGAGACGTACCGTGCCGCGCGGGTGCGGGCAAGAGAGAGGGTGGAAAGGGCGGGCATGGGGGAACCTCCTTAGTCCTCGTTGTAGCAGTCACCCTTGCCGACGGGGAGCAGGACACACCTGTCGGGGTGGGCATCCTCGTACTGCTCAAACGCCTCACAGACAGGACTTCCAACAAATTCGCCACTTTCGTCTAGTTGTATGGCAAGCGTGACGACGCTCTCAAAGTCCTCCGTGGTGAGGTCGCGTTTAAAATACAACAACAAATTCATCACCCTGTCGCGCATGGCGGCGCGGGTTCGCTCATACTCCAATTCTGCCCGCGTCGAAAACACGTGCGCATCGTCCGGGTGCCTGTCCTGTATCAGGAGCATGGCGTCCATGAGCACGCCATCGGGGGCGAACATGTCCAACACTAGCGCGGGGTTCCTTTGCACCCGGTCGTGGACGACATGCACCAACTCTTCGAAGATTGATTCTTCGTAGACGTATTCGTGCTCCGTGAGGAATGTGCGCACCTGATCGCGCACACCCTCCCACGTGAACCAGCAGGGGAGGCAATCGCGCACAAGGACGTCTAGAATCGCTTTGGCGGGAGCCTCTTCGGGGAGGGTGCCGCGCGTGCATATCGCGTCAACAAACTTGTCATAGACAGCTTGCGCGGCGGTAGAATCTTCGGGGCGCACGTAGTCGCGTGCGAACGTCTGTGCATACTGCTTGAACGTGGGGGTGACGTAGCACATGGGGAATCCTTTCGGGGTTGATTAAAAGAGCGGGATAAGGTCAGGGTCGTCGCGGTATATCGGTAGCAGGCCGGACTTGTCCTTACGCGTCATGTCCCATATGTACTCAAGTTCGCAATCGCGCATGCGTTCAGCTAGATACTCCCTGAAAGACTCATCGACGTCGTTGAGGGCTTGGGGGTCGAACTCACCGCCGAACTCCAACCAACGACTGAACGCTTCGCTGTATATCGCGCCGAACACGCGCCTGGTTGCGGCATTGGTCGCCTCCCGGTCAAGCGGGCTTGCGTAATAGCGCGCCTCTAGAAGGTCTGTGAACCTCTCCCATACGCTAGCGTCGGGGCGTCCGGTAATGTCGGCACATTCGGTGGTGAAATATTCGCGGGCGAGGGAAAGAATCTGCCACTCATAGGGGGCGACGTCGTTGCCAAGGTCAACGGAAGTGGTGAACATGGGGAATCCTTTCAGGATTGATGTTTGGGGAGGGTGCTAGTCTAGTTCCGGGTCGATGTCGGGGATGTCCAACAGCTTCTTTTCGTGGCGACATAAAAGGTTAAACATTCCAAGCACCTCGTCATGGCAGTAATTGGAGCAGTACCACCACCGAAACGACCCGTCTTTTTCGGTGTAGTCCCACGTCTTGAACGTGTCGGCATCGACGTACGTGTTCTTGAACTCACGATAGAGGCGCGTACCCATGATCGAACGCACGGACCGTTCGGCGTCGGCTTCGAACGTGTAGTACCACCCATCGCCCGACACGCACCCGCACACGTATTCAAACACATCTTCGAACGTCTTGGACGAGAGGTTGTCGAGCTGTAGCAGGGCGTCTTCGGCGTCGGCGAGGATGGCGGCACGGTAGCGCTGAACGGGGGTGGAGGCGGTTTGGGCGGTCATGGGGAATCCTTTCGGGGTTGATATTGTGGGCGGGGTTAAAAAGGGAGGTACACCGAATCATCGTCGGGGGCTAGGGCGTGCCAACGGGACATAAATTCGTCGCTCAATTCTCCATACAGCTCCACGTAGAGAATATAGTCACGTAGCGCGGCGTCGCATTCCTCCGGATCGTTCAAGTCTAGGTCCGTGCAAAGGTCGTTGCGGTAATAATCGACCATGGCGTTCCATTCGTCGGTCCATATCACGTCGCGCAAGTGTCGCCACGAACTGATGCCATAGCCTGTGTTGCACGTGTCGCACGCCTCTATAAAAGCGTCGAACGCACTGTCACAATTTGTGTAAAGGCCGGGGTTGGCAAAATCGTCCATAAGGTCAACGGCGTCGGCGCGAACAGCCTGAACGTATTCCTTGTAAGTCATGGGGCGCATCCTTTCGGGTTGGGATTGCATGACGTGTTTATTATTGCATGAGTGGGGAGGGGGTGCAAGGGGTGGGGAGGGGTTCACAAAACCTGCACATGGGGATTTAATGTTTTTATTTTGATATAGCCCCCCTTGTTATTTATGAATTGATATTTGAGGTTTGCCTGGCGGCTATTGTTTTGGAATTGATATTTGGTTTTCGGTGCGCGAGGTTGGTTCCTGGTTTCGTGGGCGGGAAGGCGTCCGGCGCGTGAGGGTGGCTTTAAGGTTTGTGTAGGAATTGTGTAGAAATTGTGAAGGGGGATTTGATATTTCAGTTTTGATATAGCCCCCTCCTTGTTTTGCGGATTGATATTTGGCGGTTGCAAGGCTTGTAGTTGTTTCATGATTGATATTTTGTTTCCGGAAGAAAAGGCCCGCGCCGGACTCCCCACAGAGGAGCGACCGGCGCGAGGCGCGTTTGAAATGCGTTTTTAAGGTTTGTGAAGGAATTGTGAAGAAAAGTATTGATATTCAAATATTTGAAGTTTTATACAAGATTGTTTGAGGTTTGATACAACGCACGCGCTTGTCACTCTGCCCATATGCGCGCGGCCTCCTCTTTGATGTGGTCTGTGTCAGGCGTGGTGTATAGCAGGAGCAAAGGCCCAAGCACGCGGGCATAAGCTGCCAAAATGTCATACGCCAGGCCCACGACTATATCGGGCAGGGCGCTCACGTCGGGCAGACGATCGACCGACACGGCCCAATTGTACAGAATGCCGTATGGCGCATCCTTGCCCGCTGTCAATCGCGCGGGCGTGTAGGGCGTGCCCGCTGTGGCGGCCTCTACGGACGCAAGCAGATTTTCATAAGCGGTTGGCACGCCCATATCTGCATAGCAGACGCACACGCCCGGCGGCGTGTCTAAGCTGTAGGACTGCCCCGGCTGTAAGCCGGTGAGCTGTGCAGGGACGCGCGGCGTGTCTTGTGTCATGGTGTGGCCCCTCTCACTTTCCACCGTATACGATGCGCGCCGCTTTTTCGTCCATCAATGCGGCGTACTGCCCTAGGCTTTTACCCGCCGCCCATCGATAGGTGTCGGCGTATGCCACAGCTATTTTAAAGGCTTCTAGCAGAATCGGCACCGGTACATATCTAGGGCCGTCCGTCTCCACGCGCGCAGCGTCTTGTGGCATGGTGTGTCCTTACGGTAAGGCCCCGCGCCGATGGTGGCGCGGGGCTTAGGGCTCGCGATGGTTGCGGGGTTGATATTTAGGCGTATAGGGCGCGGTAAATGCGATAGGCATCTGTAACGCAATACGTTTCAAATTGATATTCGCGGCCGGTTCTCTTTAGTCGATCAATGTATCGCGACACGATGCGCGATATGTCGCGGGCCTCCTCGTGGGCTAGTGGCGTGGGCTGTCCGTCGGCGTCCACCTCCTCAGGACTTGGGCATGTCATTATAATTTCAATAGCCTCCTGCGCTATGTCGCGCGGGTCATCCTGCCATTTATCAAAATAGTAATGTTTAAACATTGTATCGTATGCGGTGAGCATGGCGTTTCTCCTTTTGATATTGTGCGGGCGTGGTTGAGTTTAATTAAAATTCGACCGGATCAGCTGCCCGCATCGCGCGAACCGTCGCGGCGCAAGCGTCTGCAATTATGTCACGATTAAACGCGGCCCACGGCCACGACTTTATGCGCTCGTGAATATAATCTACCGCGATTGTAACAAATTCCGGCGATAATTCAACATCGCCGCACCATTCATATATGTATGCGCGGCACTTGTGCGCGATATCTGAATCGGTGCGCAGGCGTGTGTAGAAATACGCTAGATGTGCGGCGCGTTCTTTAATCTGTTCTTCAGTTTTGTCGCGTTTTGCATAGTCGAATAGACGTTCGTATGCATAATCCATACATGGGCGGCAGTCCGGCCAACGATCAAAGCCAAGAGACGAAAGTATGGCGGCGGTTTCGGTGTCGGTGCGCATGTGTGCGGCCTCCAATGTGTAGGCGTGGACGGGTGCGGCGCGCCTGGTGAGGCGCGCCGCGTGGTGCATGGGCTAGGCTTCGGCGGCGTCGTCCTCCATTTCTGCCAGCTTGTCAAAATAGATTTTTTCTATATCAGACCAATTTTGATCGACAATATAACAGCGCATCAAAACATCAACGGTTTCCGGCTCGTCAAAATCAATATCAATGCCTAGCTCATCACGGTAATATTTGATAAAATCGTCAAACTCAGGTGTAAATGCTACACCGTGCAACGCATCGCGGGCGCAATCGCGGTTGAAATAATATGAACCACAGTCGTTGCCTGTACAAACGAACTCACAATCTTCCACAAAATCGCGCGCGGCGTCGTCGGAATAGTCAAAACCGTTAAAGTGGATATAGTCTTTGGCGTGCTCTTCGCAATCGGCGAGAACTTCGGCGACGTATTCACGATAGGTCATTTTTGGGCGTCCTTTCCGTCGGTTCCTTTCGACGTGTATATAATAGCATATTACGAGCGGTTGTGCATGGCGTGTTAGTAGTTCACGGTTTCTTCATAAGTGGCAAGGTATGCGGCCCGCGTAAAAAGCTCCCCCGATTTCTTAAGCGCTAGCGCCCCGCGCGGGTCGCTCATAATCTTCTCTGCTGCGATGTCGGCGGCGCGCATGGCCTCCCACTCTGTCATTTGCCTGCCGCCTATTTCATACCAAGAGCGCTCACACTTTTCCATCAATTTTAGGCCGCTATCAAGTCCGAAAAAGTCAAGTATTGCGCAGCCGCACGCGGCGCGCGTTAGGTCGACGTTGGTTTCGGCGTGGTCTTCATATATTATTTCAACGCACGTCATAATGAGGTGGCGGCCGTGGTCGCCTATGCACTCACGCGCGGCGGCTTCGCAGGCGATTATAGAGGCGGCAAGCTGCCACGCTTCGCCGGTGGTGTCGGTGTCGCAATCGTAATAAATCGCGCTGGCGTGGTCGAATGGGTCAATATCATAACCGAAAATAACGCATGCGTCGTCGTAAAGGGTTGTACGGGTCATGTTAGAATGCCTCCCAAGATGCAAAATGATCGATAGCGGATTCGATATCATCATCGAAGATGGCGCATGCGGCGTCGTAGGTGTCCCAAAGAAGATTAACGATGCGGTCATATGAATCAAAAGTGTAAACAGCTCCGTAAAGATTGCCGCGGCGCGTCATCAGGCGCGCGACGCGCTCACACAATTCCGCGTGCCGTTCGTCCTCCATAGCTTCACGCGCGCGGCGTGCGGTGAGTGCTTGGCCTAGCTTGCTCATGTGTGCGCTCCTTTCGTCAGCGAACGTATTTATTGCGTTGTTGATAATGTCGTCGCTAGGGTCTGAAAAATTCTGCCACACATACATAACGATGTCGTGATGCAGTTCAGCGCCATAAACGCCACTATCAAACATGCAACGCGCAACCCTCCCGGCCAACTCCTCAAATGCGCGTTCATCCCTCATGGTGTTACTCCTCTCGCTGTTGTTGACCTCATTATACATGCTATGTAAAAGCCTGCATAGTACGGAGGCGTACCAATATTGTTGTACATAATTCGTACATATTTGTTGTCTTTTATTGTTTGATATTACATTAGGTTAAATTATTTTAGTTTTGATATTACGTTAGTTGTTGCGTTGTTGATATTTGATGTTCGCTGAGTGTTAGCTTTGGTTAACTTTCGGATGCTTGGTTGGTTTCGATTTTGATTTTTCGTTCGTGTATCAATGTTTGACGAGTGCGTTGGATTGTTTGAAGATTGATGGTACATAGGCGTTCGGGGAAATTGGGAATTTATATCATTCCTATACATATGCT
>CANQXP010000015.1 GCA_947627885.1 uncultured Rikenella sp. | reverse complement strand
GGGGAGGCGGATCGGCTGGGTGTCGGATGAAAGGTGGGGGGCTTATGGTGATTCGGAGCGGCGGATCGGTGAGTTATCGGCTTTCTTGCAGGAGATGACTGTGGCGCCGGACGAGATCAATGGGTACTTGTCTTCTGTCGGTGAATCGCCTATCGTGCAGCGCCGGAAAGCTTCGGATTTGTTATTGCGAACCGGTGTATCGCTCGAAGGAATGGCGGATGCGCTGCCGGATTTGTCGCGGTATATGGAAGAAATAGGCGCTGTGAAAGAGGACGTGATGGCCGTGGAGATCGGGGTGAAATATGCTGGGTATATCGAGCGGGAGCGGATGGTGGCTGAGAAAATGAAACGGCTGGAAGGCATCCGGATCCCTATGGGGTTCGATTTCGAGGCGTTGGGTTCGCTGTCGATTGAGGCGCGGCAAAAGCTGACCCGCATCCGGCCGCTGACCATTGCGCAGGCATCGCGGATACCGGGCGTATCGCCGGCGGATATAAACGTCCTGCTGGTCTATTTCGGAAGATAATTCCGGAATCGGCGATGTTCCACGTGGAACATCAGGCGATTTGGCGGAGTGGAACGGAATCGGTATATTTGATATAGGGCTTGTCTTCGGACAGGCTGTAAATCCTGTGGGATATGAAGAAATTAGTGGATAATTCCGACCTCGGCATACCGTACACCACGGTGCTGAACAAAGCGATCGTCAAGCTGGCGCAATCCATGCTTGGAATCAATAAGATCAATCACCTTTATGCGGAAGCATCTGATAAACAGGGAGTTGATTTTGCCCAGGCGATTCTGGACCAGCTGGGGATCGTGGTGGAGAGCGATGCGGGCCGGCTCGGTTTCATCCCGAAGAAAGGGCCTTTCGTACTGGTGGCCAACCATCCGCACGGCGCCCTGGACGGTTTGATCCTGATGGTGCTGGTGGCGCGGATCAGGCCCGATGTCAAATTCCTGGGTAATTTCCTGCTGACCAAGATCGACACGCTGAACGATTTTTTCCTCCCGGTGGATCCATTCGACGCTAAAAACGGCCGGAATATCCCCGGCGTGCGTCGTGCGGTCGGGCATCTGAAGGAGGGAAAACCGTTGGTTATCTTTCCGGCGGGGGAGGTTTCGACCTATCAAAAACGTTTTTCGAAAATAGAGGATAAGCCGTGGTCCAAATCGGTTGTGAAATTGATCCTGCAAGCCGCCGTTCCGGTGGTGCCGGCTTATATCGACGGACGCAATAGCACGATTTTCCACCTTTTGGGGAAAATCCACCCGATGCTCAGGACGGTGCGTTTGCCGTTGGAGCTTACCAATAAAAAGGGGCAGGCCGTTTCGGTGGCTTTTGGGTCGGCGGTGTCGGTCAAGCTGCTGAAAGATATCGGGTCGGTCGACGCTGTTTCCGACTTCCTGCGGGCGAACGTTTATTGCCTGCGTTCCGTGCTGACCGATACGGTGGCTTCGCCGGACGAGGCGGAAGAGAGGCGGCGGGCGGCGCTCGTGAGGCTCGGACTTCGCAGGAAACGCAAAAAAACGGCCGAAAAAATTCCCGCCAGCGATGTGGTGGAGGCGGTCGATCCGGTCTTGCTGGGCCGTGAGCTGGATTCCATCGCTGCCGAACGGATGCTGACCCGTGTGGGGGATATGTGCCTGTTTTGTGCTCCCACTTCGGATATTCCGCTGACGATGCGGGAGATAGCGCGGCTCCGGGAGGTGACGTTCCGGGCTGTGGGCGAGGGAACGTCGTTGGAGATGGACAGCGACGAGTACGATGACCTGTATGAGCATCTTTTTATCTGGGATGCTGAAAAACAGGCTATCGCGGGGGCTTACCGGGTCGGATTCGGGGACGTGCTGCTGGATAACCGGGGTTTCGAGGGGTTCTATACCTATACTTTGTTCGAGTTCTCGCGCCACCTGAACGATGTGCTCCGGCAGTCGATCGAGCTGGGGCGTTCGTTCGTGGTGCCTGAGTATCAGCGGCGTTCGCAGACTCTGCTGTTGCTTTGGCGGGGAATATTGCATGTGTTGCTGCGCAATCCTTCGTATCGCTACCTGATAGGGCCGGTGAGCATGTCGGGGGGCTATGCGATGGCGGCCAAGTGGCTGCTGATTGACTTTATCAACGCGAACCATTGGAATACGGAGCTGGCGAAGTATGTGGTGGCGCGCAACGGGGTGGGGGCTTTGGGGCGTCCGGCGGTGGACGCGGCGCTGATCCGGGGGATCGTTTCGGCGGAGGAGATCGATAAGCTGATCCGGGATGTGGAGCCGTCGGGCCAGGGGATGCCGGTGCTGATGAAGAAGTATCTGCAATTGGGGGGGCGTGTGATGGGGTTCAATATCGATCCGCTGTTCAACGATACGCTGGATGCGATGCTGATTCTGGACCTCTGCGATGTGCCGAAGGATAAAATCGACATGGTGGCGCGGGAGTTCGCGGGCGAAGATGTCTACGAACGCTTCCGCGCCGTCGGTAATACTAAATTATAAATCGTTCGTTTTTGTACCTATCCCTCGGAGGGTACTGTTCTCTTTGTGAACAAAGAGAACCAGAAAAACTTTCGAGGATGCTGGCGCATCCTAAATCTATCACAGCCTTAGTTTTTGGGGCGCGGGGAACGGCGGCCAAAAACCGTTGCTAAATCAAGGCCGCCGCTCCCGCGCCCCAAAGAAGAGGACTTCGGCAGACTGAGGAATAGCGTAGCTGGCTCAAAAGTTCTTTGGGTCCCTTTCTTTCAAGAAAGGGACGGTTCCATGCGGGTAGTAATAAAACGAACGGTTAAATAGTAGTTTCACGTGGAACAATATGGGGAGACGGTTAGTACAGAATATAACATCCGAATATTTCGAAGCCACGTCCGCATTGCATAAGCGGAACCGGGTGATGGTTTACGTCGAAGGGTACGACGACATACCCTTTTGGCGATCCATATTCGATGAATTCGAAACTTCCGAAAGGCGGTTCGAAATTTCCACCCCCGCCCGCAGCGACCTCGCCAAAGGGAAGAAAGTCGTCCTGCAATTCGCCCCGCAGGCAGGTAAAAACCTGATACTCTGCGTCGATTCCGACTTCGACTATCTGTTCGGCGAACTGTCATCGCAGTCCAGAGTGGTGAACCATACCCCCTACCTGCTCCAGACCTATACCTACGCGATCGAGAATTACCTCTGCTATCCCCCCTCCTTGCATTCGGTATGCGTGCGTGCGACCAAGCGGGACACCCACATCTTCGATTTCGAGGAGTTCATGGCCCAATATTCCCGGATCATCTACCCCGTATTTCTCTGGTACGCCTATGCCGCCCGCGTCGACAGGCCCACGATCTTCACGCTGGCCGATTTCCGCAATACCGTGAAAATCAACTTTATCAACATAGAGGACAACGGCGAGGATACCTTGGAATGGTTAGGCAGGCAAGTCTCCAAGCGGCTGAAATACCTGCATTCAAAACACCAGAAATGGCTGCCGGAGGTCGAAAAATTCGAGGCCTACCTCAAGGAACGCGGCGTGGTGCCCGAAGATACCCACCTCTATATGCAGGGGCACGCCCTGCTGGACAACGTGGTCTCTACGTTGGTCGGCACCGTTTGCAACGCCTTGCGCAAAATGGCCGTCGGGCAGATATTGGGCAGCTCGCGTCAGGGATTGCCGCTCAACAACGAATTGAGCTCTTACAACAACGCCCTTTCCGATGTGGACGAGCTGCTCAAGGCCAACACCGGATTCCGCTCCTGCCCGCTGTTCGCCAAGCTGAGGGAGGATATCGTGCGGATACTGGAAAATTGACGATTTTCATTAAAAATGGCTATCTTGTGAACGAATGCTGCCGGTCTGCAGCAGGGATTAACGAAAAACTGGGGAAGTAAATGGCTGGACGTTACGGGTTTCGTAAAATGGGTCGGGCTGCGGCGCTATGGTCGGGGCTTGTTTTGTGTATGGTATGGTTTGTTTCCTGTTCCAGGGAGCTGACGCCGGAGGATGCGCTCAAGCAGCTCGTGGCGCAGGATGAGTTCCAGATGCCTTACTATGCGCCGATGCGCATCGGAGAGATGGTGCTGACGGGGGATAACCACAAAAACAGCCAGCAGTATATCCGCAAGCATTATGGCGCGCTTATTGATGCTGGGCTGGTCGAGGTGAAGAGCGCTGACCGCAATACGTGGCGGACGGTGATCGACGTGCAGCTGACGCCGAAGGGTCGGGCGATGTCGGACAATCGCCGTTCGACGGCCAGGGAGGCGTATGTGCAGGTGTGCCGCATGGTGCCGGTGAAGATCGAGGAGTTCCGGACGGTGTCGGAGGGGAATGTGATCGAGTGCTCGTATTCGTTCGAGGAACGCGACATCACGCCGTTCGGGGCCTATAAGGGTTTCCGGGAGGGACGTTCCTACAAGGATAAACGCACGTTCGTCCGCTCTCGCGGCTCGTGGCATGTCCAATAAACTGTTGTTTAACCGTTCGTTTTATCTCTACCCACGGTATGGGACTGCCGCTTTTTGAAAAAAGCGGGCCCGTTGGGCTTCCGGGCTGTAACTACCCAACCCTTAGTCTGCCGAAGTCCTCATCTTTGGGGCGCGGGAGCGGCGGCCTTAATTTAGTAACGACTCAAGGCCGCCGTTCGCCGCACCCCAAAAGTTAAGGCTGTGATAGATTTAGGATGCGCAAGCATCCTCGGAAGTTCTTTGCGGAGCTTTCTTTCAAGAAAGCGACAGTGCGGTGCGGGTAGATACTAAAACGAACAATTAAAAAATATGCATTATGAAATGGTTATCCGAGTTTAAGAAATTCGCCATGCGCGGCAACGTAGTGGACATGGCCGTCGGTATCATCATCGGCGCCGCCTTCGGGAAGATCGTGAGTTCGCTCGTCAGCGACGTCATTATGCCCCCGATCGGCGTGTTGTTAGGCGGCGTGGACTTCTCCAACCTGGCCTTCACCATCAAGCACGCCAGCGGCGACACCCCCGCCGTCGTGATCGCGTACGGGAAATTCCTCCAGACCATTATCGACTTTATCATCATCGCTTTCTCCATCTTCGCCCTCGTGAAATTCATGAACGCCCTCAAGAGCAAAGCCGAGACCGCCGCCGAAGCCGCAAAACCCGCAGAGCCGACCAAAGAAGAGCAGCTCCTGACCGAGATACGCGACCTGTTGAAAGACAAAAAGCAATAGACCGACCATGGGACTTATCGCCACCATCGCCAAAAAAGACAAAAAAGAGGTACCTTCGCTCTCCGAACTGATCCAACAACAGAAGCAGAATATAAAAACCATGAGAAACATTCTGATCACCGGCGGCGCCGGATTTATAGGGAGCCACGTTGTGCGGCTTTTTTGTGAGAAGTACCCCGATTACCAGGTTTACAACCTCGACAAGCTCACCTATGCCGGGAATCTGGAGAACCTCAAAGACGTGGCGGACAGTTGTCCCAACTACCACTTTATCAAAGGCGATATTTGCGATCTGGAGCATATGCGGCGCATCTTCGCCGACCATAAGATCGACGGCGTGATCCACCTCGCTGCCGAGAGCCATGTCGACCGCTCCATCAAAGACCCATTCGCCTTCGCACAGACCAACGTGCTCGGAACCTTGGCTCTGCTTCAGGCCGCCCGCGAATACTGGTCATCCGAAGAAGGCGGCGGGATGGACGGCAAACTGTTCTACCATGTATCCACCGACGAAGTATACGGCTCTTTGCACGAGCCCGGCACCTTTTTCGTCGAGACCACCTCGTACGACCCCCAGTCGCCGTATTCCGCTTCCAAAGCGTCCAGCGACCACTTCGTCAGAGCTTTCGGGAATACTTATGGGTTGCCCATCGTGATCTCGAACTGCTCCAACAACTACGGGCCGAACCAGTTTCCGGAGAAACTTATCCCGTTGTTTATCAACAATATCCGGCATAACAAGCCGCTGCCGGTTTACGGTACGGGGGAGAATGTGCGCGACTGGCTTTATGTGATCGACCACGCGCGGGCCATCGACACCATTTTCCACAGCGGGCGGGTAGGGGAGACCTACAATATCGGCGGCTTCAACGAATGGCGCAACATCGACCTCATTAAGGTGATGATCGCCACGGCCGACCGGTTGCTGAGACGGCCCGAGGGGACGAGCGACAAGCTCATCACCTACGTGCAGGACCGGGCCGGGCATGATAAACGTTACGCCATCGACTCCACCAAGCTGCATAAGGAGCTGGGCTGGGAACCGAGCCTCCAATTCGAAGAGGGGATCGAGAAAACCATCCGCTGGTACCTCGACAACCAAGCGTGGATGGACAATATCACCTCCGGGGCCTACGAACGGTACTATGCCGACATGTACGGCGGTAAATAGGCTCATATGAATCCCACTGCGGAAGAGCCTGTCCGGCTGGTGATGGCCGGCTTCGGGAACCGGGCCAGAACCTACGGGGATTATCTTCTCCGCGTGGCCGGAGGAGATGCTTCAGTGGGGGCGGTGCAGGTCGCGGCGGTCGTGGAACCCAATGTTTTCCGGCTCCAGGCGGCGCTGGAGGCTTTTTCTTTGCCTCCCGCCTCCGGATTCGAAACGTGGGAACAATTCCTGGCGGCTTCTTCCGGGGACGGGTTGCGGCCGGATTTACAGGGCATACGGGCCGCGGTCGTCGCCACGCCCGACCATCTCCACTACGGGATTACCCTGTCGGCTTTGGGGCAAGGATACCACGTCCTGCTCGAAAAGCCCATTGCGCAGACTTACCGCGAATGCCTCGATATAGCGCAGGCGGCCCGCGAGCGGGGGCTGATCGTCGGGATATGCCATCCGCTTCGCTACCACCCCTTTTTCGTCAAATTCCGGGAGTTGGCGCGGGACGAAGCCCGGATCGGGCATATCGTGAGCATCTCCTATGCCGAGAATATCGGCCTCGACCGGATGACCCACGCCTTCGTGCGGGGGCTGTGGCGGAACCGGGAGGGGAGCAATACGCTGCTGGTTTCCAAGTGCTGCCACGACATCGACTACCTGGTCTGGCTGACCGGTTCCTCCGCTTCGACCGTCCAGTCCGTGGGAGGTTTGTCGCTTTTCCGGCCGGAATGGGCCCCGGAGGCGAATAGCGGGGCGGAGCGGTGCCTCGACTGCCCGATGGAGCGCGAGTGTCCTTATTCGTCCGTGGAGCTCTATTTGCGGCGGCGGAAATGGTTGAGGCATTTCGACCTTCCGGCAGGGTTCGGCGACGGCGATATACGCCGTGTACTGCGGGATACCCCTTTCGGCAAATGCGTCTACCGGGTGGGGGACAACGACGTGTGGGACCATCAGGCGGTGCAGGTAGCTTTGCACAACGGCGTGGAGATCCGACTGGCCGTGAACGGGGTGACGGGCGTCGAGGGGCGGAGGATCCATGTGATGGGCTCGAAAGGGGAGTTATGGGGGGACGAACACTCCATACGGTTCGAATGTTATCCCACGGCGGCCCTGCCCGCCGGCGAGCGGGAGCGGGAATGGCATTTTCCGGCGCTGGCCGATGCCCCTGGACATGCCGGGGCCGATTACGCCATCGTCGAAGATTTTTTAAAAGGTGTGCGGGCGGCTTTGGCCGGGGATCGGGCTGCGGCGTTGCCGTTGTGCGACATCAGCCATTCGATGGAGGCTTACCGCATCGCTTTTCTGGAAGTGGAAACTTAAAATACAGGAAATGAATAAGATCGTGGTGACCGGTGCGAACGGTCAGCTGGGCAACGAATTGCGGGACATCGACCGTAGCGGGGCTTACGCCGGGCAGTATGAGTTCGTCTTTACCGACGTGGCGGAGCTGGACATTACCGACCGGACGGCTGTGAGGACTTTTATGGAGGCTGCGCGACCGCAGTGGATCGTCAATGCTGCGGCCTACACGGCGGTGGATAAGGCCGAATCGGATGCCGAGCGGGCGGAACTGCTCAACGCGGAGGCGGTGAGTAATCTCGTTTCGGCTGCGGAGGCGGTGGGGGCCGGTTTCGTGCAGGTCTCGACCGATTATGTGTTCGACGGACAAATGCCTGCCGACCGGCGGCCTCTGTCCGAATCGGATCCGACTGGGCCGCGGTCGGTATACGGCTCGACCAAGCTGAAGGGGGAGGGCTATGCGTTGGCTTACAAGCGCAGTTTCGTGGTGCGTACGGCGTGGCTATACAGCACGTACGGGAACAATTTTGTGAAGACGATGTTGCGGCTGGGTTCGGAAAGGCCGGAGATCGGGGTGGTGGCGGATCAGTGGGGTACGCCGACGTATGCGGCGGATCTGGCGGCGGCGATTATGCGGATGATCGCGGGGGCGGATGCGCGGGGGGCGGATGATACGGCTCTTTTCGGGCTGTACCACTATACGGACGAGGGGATTGCGACGTGGTATGATTTCGCGTGCGAGGCGATGCGTCTGGGGGGACGGGATTGCCGGGTGAGGGCGCTGACGACGGCGGAGTATCCGACGCCGACGGAACGGCCGGCCTGGTCGGTACTCTCGAAAACGAAAATCCGAAATGCGTTCTCCCTAAATATCCCGGACTGGCGCGAAAGCCTCGCCCGCTGTATCCGAAACCTTTAACCGTCCGGTTTATTACTACCCGCATGGAACCGTTCTTTCTTTGAAAAGAAAGAACCAAAGAAACTTTTGAGCTAGCTGCGCTACTCCTTAGGCTCCGCAATCCTCAGCTTTGGCGGGCGAAGGGGGCTGGCCTGAAAGGCCTAAGCCCCACTCGCCGCGCCAAAATAGGGCGTTCGGCAGACTGAGTTCCTCGGCAGGCTGCTCGAAAAGTTTTTGGTGCCGCTTTTTACAAAAAGCGGCAGTCCCGTACAGGGGTAATGATTAAACGAACAGATAAAAGAGATTTATGGAAAAGACGTCGAAGATTTATGTAGCCGGTCACCGGGGCCTCGTCGGTTCCGCCATTTGGCGCGACCTGCGGCAGAAAGGATATGCCAATTTAGTCGGACAGACCCATGCCCAGCTCGATTTGACCGACCAGCAAGCCGTGGAGGGATTTTTCGCAACTGAAAAGCCCGAATACGTCTTTTTGGCCGCAGCCTACGTCGGAGGGATCATGGCCAATTCGCTCTACCGCGCCGACTTTATCTGGCGGAACCTCCAGATACAGAACAACGTGATCGCCGCCGCATGGCGGCACGGCGTGAAAAAGCTCCTGTTCCTCGGCTCCACCTGCATTTACCCCCGCGAAGCCCCGCAGCCCATGCCCGAAGAGTGCCTGCTTACCTCGCCGCTGGAGTACACCAACGAACCCTATGCCATCGCCAAGATCGCCGGGCTCAAGATGTGCGAAAGCTTCAACTTGCAGTACGGCACCAACTTCATCGCCGTGATGCCGACCAACCTATATGGGCCGGAGGACAATTTCGACCTGGAAACCAGCCACGTACTGCCCGCACTGGTTCGGAAAATGCACCTCGCCAAAGCCTTGAAAAACGGCGACTGGACAGCGATTCGGGAAGATTTCGACTGCCGGCCCGTCGAAGGGACGAACGGCAGCGCCCCCGAAGAGGTCATTCTCGAAAAACTCGGAAAATACGGGATAACGAAAGGGCGTATGACCGTCTGGGGAACGGGAACGCCCCTGCGCGAATTCCTGTGGAGCGAAGATATGGCCGACGCCTGCACCTACATCATGGAGCGCGTCGACTTCAAAGACCTCGCCGCCGGCAAAGGGAACGAAGTGCGCAACTGCCACATCAATATCGGGACCGGTACGGAACTGACCATTGCCGCTCTGGTCAGGCTGATCGCCGGTACGGTCGGCTTCGACGGCGAGATTCTATTCGATGCCGCCAAGCCCGACGGCACCCTGCGGAAGCTGACCGACCCATCGAGGCTCCACGCCCTCGGCTGGCGCCACAAGGTCGGCATCGAGGAGGGCATCGGGCGCCTTTATCGCTGGTACCTCGGAAAATAGGGCGGATATTTCCCGAAAAATGCGGATATTTGCAATCGTCCCTTTGCTGGGACAGCAAAGAGCTAACTTATAAACTCTCAGGACACGATGAAAAAGAAAATCTTATTGGCCTTAACGGCCGTTGCCGCCGGCCTGGTCGTACTGACCGGATGCCAGAAGGAAAAACCCTACTCTTCGTACGGGGTCGGAGCCGAATTTATGGGGTTGCCCACGCACGAAAACGGGGCGAACTATACCAAAGAAGAAGCTTCGAAACTGCCCGCCGACCAGCGCGACCACTATTTCGTAGCCGATTACTTGGCAGGTTGGCTGATCGATAACGGATACGTGAGGACCAACCGCGTGAACCCGCTGACCATCGAAGGCGCAGACCTGGCCTATAACGACCAGGTGGCCTACGATTTCTACCAGAACGAAATCAAAAGGCTGGATCAGGTCGATCTGGACAAAGTGGTCACAGATGCGCAAAAGCTTACGGGATCCAGCAAACTCGTATTGACCACCAGCGGAACCGTTTCGTTTATGTATTCCCTGACCCGCACGACCACCCTGCCCTCCGGCACCTCTCTGTCGAAGCGGTACACCGTGAATTACAGCCCGCTGGACGGCCCGACGACAAATCCCGAATAAGTTCTATGAAGATAGCCATCGTAGGGACAGGGTACGTCGGTTTGGTGACGGGTACCTGTTTCGCGGAACTCGGCGTCGATGTCACCTGCGTGGACACCGACGCCTCCAAGATCGAACGGCTCCGGAACGGGATCATCCCGATCTACGAGCCAAATCTGGAACTGCTGGTCGAGAAGAACCACAAAGCCGGCCGGCTGCATTTCACCACTTCGCTCGAAGAGGTGCTGCCGGAGGTTGAGATCGTCTTCTCGGCCGTCGGCACCCCGCCGGACGAAGACGGCTCGGCCGACCTGCGCTATGTGTTGGAGGTTGCCCGAACCATCGGGCGCCATATCGACCGGTATATCCTGGTGGTGACCAAATCGACCGTCCCGGTTGGGACGGCTGTGAAGGTGCGCGCCGCTATACAGGCGGAGTTGGATAAGCGGGGGGTGCAGGTACCGTTCGACGTGGCTTCCAATCCGGAATTCCTGAAAGAGGGGAACGCCATCGAAGACTTTATCCGGCCTGACCGGGTGGTGGTGGGAACCGATTCGGAACGGGCGAAGGACTTGATGACAAGGTTGTATAAACCTTTGTTGCTCAATAATTTCCGGGTCATGTTCATGGATATTCCCTCTGCGGAGATGACCAAATATGCGGCTAACGCTATGCTGGCGACCCGGATTAGTTTTATTAACGATGTGGCCAACCTGTGCCAGGCGGTGGGAGCGGATGTCAATATGGTGCGCAAGGGGATCGGGGCGGACAGCCGTATCGGGAACAAGTTCCTCTATCCGGGGTGCGGCTATGGCGGCTCGTGTTTCCCGAAGGACATCAAGGCATTGATACGCAGCGCCCGCGAGAATGGCTGCCGGATGGAGGTGTTGGAGGCGGTGGAGCGTGTCAACGAGCGGCAGAAAGGAATATTGTACGACAAGCTGGCTTTGCATTTCGGAGGGGCGGAGGCTTTGCGGGGTAAGCGGATCGCATTATGGGGACTGGCTTTCAAGCCGGGCACGGACGATATGCGCGAGGCGCCGTCGCTGGTGCTCGTTTCCCAACTCCGAGGTGCGGGGGCGGAGGTCGTGGCGTATGACCCGGTGGCGATGGACGAGGCCCGGCGGCGCTTGGGGGATGCGGTGTCGTATGCTTCGGACGCTTACGGGGCGGTGCTGGATGCTGACGCGCTGGTGCTGCTGACGGAGTGGAAGGAGTTCCGGCTGCCGAACTGGGAGGTGGTCCGCAGGGCCATGCGGGGAAATGTGGTGGTGGACGGCCGCAATATCTTCGACCGGAACGAACTGAGAACGCTCGGCTTCGACTACTACGGCATCGGAGTATTATAATCTTAACCGTTCGTTTATTCACTACCCCCGTATGGAACTGCCGCTTTTTGTAAAAAGCGGCACCAAAAACTTTTGAGATAGCTGCGCTACTCCTTAGGCTCCGCAATCCTCAGCTTTGGCGGGCGGAGCGGGGCTGGCTGAAAGCCTAAGCCCCACTCGCCGCGCCAAAATAGGGCGTTCGGCAGACTGAGTTCCTCGGCAGGCTGCTCGAAAGTTTCTTTGGTTCTTTCTTTTCAAAGAAAGAACGGTACCCTCCATAGGGTAGTGATAAAACGAAGGATTAAATTTGGAATATTTATGTTTTCAGGAATAGTACAGACCGTCGGGACCGTCGTTCGGTTGGAGCGGGACGGAGACAACCTCCATTTGACATTGAAAGCCGATATTGCTCCCGCGTTGCATATCGACCAGAGCGTCGCCCATAACGGCGTATGCCTGACCGTCGTGGCGCTCGATCCGGCACAGGGGACATATACAGTCACCGCTATCCGCGAGACCCTCGAAAAGAGCAATCTGGGTTTGCTGAAAGAAGGCGATCTCGTCAACCTAGAGCGGAGCATGCGCATGGACGCCTTGTTGGACGGGCATATCGTGCAAGGGCATGTGGATACCACCGGCGTTTGCAAAAGCGTGGAATTTGCCGATGGCAGCTGGTACTACACCTTCGAATACAACGCGCCGGAACACCTGCGGCAAGCCGGGTACGTGACCGTCGAGAAAGGTTCCGTGGCCGTGAACGGAGTGAGCCTCACGGTAGTCAACTCCAAGCCGGATTCGTTTCAGGTGGCGATCATTCCCTATACCCACGAGCATACCAACTTCCACCGGATCGAGACCGGGACGCGCGTGAACCTCGAATTCGACATTATCGGCAAGTACGTGGCGCGGCTACTGGGAACAGGCCGGGTTGAACGGTAATCGTCCGTCACGATGAAAATAAGGACCATACGGGCCGCTTCACTGGCTTCGGCGATCGCCGGGGCGGGAGCGGCCTTTCTGTTGCTTCTGGCGGGCTGGAAATGGGCTTTGGTGCCGGTAGTCGGCGTCGCGGTCTATTTGGTGGCGGCGGGAGTGATGCGCCGGTACGTGATCTTCCGGATCAAACCCATGTACCAGATACTCCGTTCGCGCGACAGCAAGTCCGGCGAGATCGCTGAAGAGTACAAAGGGAAAGATGTTGTGACCGAGGTGGAGGGTGAATTGCAGGCGTGGGCCGATCGCAACAGCATGGAGATCGCGCGCCTGCGCGAAAACGAACAGTACCGCAAGGAGTTCGTCGGCAACGTGTCGCACGAGCTCAAAACCCCGCTTTGCAGCATACAGGGCTACATCCTGACCCTGCTCGATGGCGGTTTGGAAGATCCGGACATCAACCGGAAATATCTGGAACAGAGCCAGAAAAATATCGACCGCCTGATCAACATCGTGCGCGACCTGGAGGATATTTCGAGGTTGGAGGCCGGTACGCTGGAGTTGCAGCGCGAGCGGTTCGACCTGCTGGCTCTGGTGGATGAGATCATGCAATCGCTGGAGATGCAGGCCGCCGAACGGAATATCACCCTTCTCTCCGACCGGGGTATGCTGGCCCAGCTGACGGTCGATGCCGACCGGGCGCGGGTGGGGCAGGTGCTCATCAACCTGTTGAGCAATTCCATCAAGTATGGGCGTGAGGGGGGACGCACACGGGTGCGGTATGTGGATATGTTCGAGAAGGTGATGGTCGAGGTGCAGGACAACGGGATCGGCCTGACGGCCGAGCAGCTGCCCCGCATTTTCGAACGGTTCTACCGGGTGGACAAGAGCCGTTCGCGGGCTGCCGGCGGTACGGGGTTGGGCCTGTCCATCGTCAAGCATATTTTGGAGGCGCATAAAGAGACCGTCACCGTGCGGAGCACGCCGGAGGTGGGGACTACTTTCTCGTTCACGCTCACCAAAGCCTGACCCTCTCCGGCTTCTATTTCTCGACCGTCGATCCGAAAGACTGGACCTCGCCGCAAAACGCCTCTTTATGGCGGGACGGGGTGAAGACCCTCTTCGACCCCTGCCCGGCCGGTTGGCGGGTGCCGGCGAGCGGCGCGGGAAGTCTCAGCCCATGGAACGCTTTTACGGCCGACAACGGCCCCTGGATCAACGATCTGGATAAATCGGGACGCTATTTCGATCAGAGCGTCGTTCTCGGCCCTTCCGCCGCATGGATACCGTGTCCCGGCGTGCGGGCCAGCGAAAGCAGCGGAATAATCAGCTGGACAAAAGCAGACGCCCACTTTTGGACCTCCACCCCGTCCGGCACCTACGCATTTAGGTTCTACAGTGCCAACACAGCCGTCGACCCGTCGAACTCCATCCGTCGCTCCCGCGGCAATTCCGTTCGCTGCGTACGGGAGTGACGGGGATACGGAAGGGGGAGACGAAAAAGCGGAACCGCGGAATTTGGAACCGGGCTCAAAAAATCATTACCTTAGCCCCCGGAACCGACCCGCCGGGCCGTCAGGAAAACCATCCCGAACGTTGAAATCGACAGAGACATTTTACCGCTGGTTCACGAGGTTCACCAAACGCCTCTCGGAACGGCAGCTCATCATGATCCTGGCCGTGGTGGTCGGCATCGCCGCCGGGATCGCCGGGCACCTGCTGCGCGGCTGCATCCACCTTATCAAACAGGGTCTTACCTCGTGGGCCGACATCGAAGCCGCCAACTACCTCTACTTCCTCTACCCCATGGTCGGCATCGCCGTGACGGTGCTCTTCGTCAAATACTGGGTCAAGGACGACATTTCGCACGGGGTGACCCGCATATTCTACGCCATATCGCGCAAAGAGTCCCGCATCAAGCCGCACAACTGCTACACCTCGCTGCTGGCCAGCTCCGCCACCATCGGTTTCGGGGGATCGGTGGGGGCCGAGGCACCGATCGTGCTGACCGGGGCCGCCATCGGCTCCACCGTGGGGCAGTTCCTGCGCCTCAATTACAAATATATCACCCTGCTTCTCGGCTGCGGGGCCGGAGCGGCCATCGCGGCGGTCTACAAGGCCCCTATCGCGGGCTTCGTCTTCGTGATCGAGGTGCTGATGCTGGAATTGACCTTCACCAGCGTCGTGCCGCTGCTGCTGGCCTCGGTGACGGCGGCCACCACCACCTACCTGCTGGTGGATATGCAGCCTTTCTTCGCCGGGGTGAGTCCGACCTTCACGCTGAAAGAGATCCCGTTCTACGCCATCCTGGGGATCGTGGGAGGGTGCGTCTCCTACTTCTTCGCCAACACCTCGATGAAGCTGGAGGGGCGGATCAAGGGCATCAAAAAGAAGCGTTACCGGGTGCTGGTCGGCGGCCTGATCCTGGGGGCGCTGATCTTCGTCTTCCCGCCGCTCTACGGCGAAGGCTACGAGACGATCACGCAGCTGATGACGGGCCATCAGGCGACGATCTTCGACCAGTCGCTGTTCTACGGATGGCGGGACGCTTTCTGGATGATCCTGCTCTACGTGGCGGGGATACTGGTCTTCAAGGTGATCGCCATGACGCTGACCAACGCGTCGGGCGGCGTGGGGGGGACGTTCGCCCCGTCGCTGTTCGTGGGGGCGATACAGGGCTACCTGTTCGCCATCGTATGCAACCACTTTTTCGGCACGCAGCTGCCGGTGGCCAGCTTCACGCTGGTGGGCATGGCCACGGTGATGGGGGGGGTGATGAAGGCCCCCATCACGTCGATGTTCCTGGTGGCGGAGCTGACGGGGGGATTCGTGCTGTTCCTGCCGCTGATGCTGGCCTCGGCGGTATCTTTCGCCGTAAGCTACTATTTCGAGCCCTATTCGATCTACACGAAGCGGCTGGCAGTCCGGGGTGAACTGCTGACGCACAACAAGGATGTCAACGCGATGCAGTTCCTCAGCACGCGGCCGCTGATCGAGTACGATTTCGAGACGGTGCCGCTCGGCGGAAAACTTCGGCATGTGATCCGGGCGGTGGAACACACCAAACGGAACATTTTTCCCGTTGTTAATAACCGGGGCGAGCTGATGGGGATCATCACGATGGACGATATCCGGGCGGACATGTTCGACCGGGACAAGTACGGCACGCCGCTGACGCAGTATATGTCGAAGGCGCCGGAACGCATCCACCCGGACGAGCCGATCCGCAGCGTGATGGAGAAGTTCGAGCAGACGCGGGCCTGGAACCTGCCGGTAGCGGACGAGGCGGGACACTACCTGGGCTTTATCTCGAAGTCGAAACTGCTGACGGCCTACCGCGAGCAGCTGACCCACATGAGCGACGAATAGCGCTTTTTACCGCTCGGCACCAAATTTGTCCGGGACCCGAAAGGATTATACCAACTAAAAACCTAACAGTCATGAAAAAATTGTTGATGGCGGCCGTTGCCGCCCTGATGTTCACTGGCGGGGCGATGGCCCAGACCGGCGGCGCCACCTTTATCACAGACAAGCCTTTCGCCGAGGTGCAGAAAGCGGCCGAAAAAGCGAACAAGCCGATCTTCGTGGATATCTACACCACATGGTGCGGCCCGTGCAAATTCCTGTCGAGCAATATCTTCCCGGCCAAGGCCGTAGGGGAATACATGAACGCTACGTTCGTGAACACGAAGTTCGACGCCGAGAAGGGCGAAGGGATCGAGCTGGCCAAGAAATACGCCGTGAAGGGTTACCCGACGATGCTGATCCTGAACAGCCAGGGCGAAGAGCTGGGACGTTTGGTGGGTTCGAGCCGCACGCCGGAGGATTTCGTGCAGCGCCTCAAAGATAAGATGGCCGAGATCGGGACAAAGTAACACGCTCTGCGGCAATGACATGCAAAAAGCCTTTCCGGTGATCCGGAAAGGCTTTTTTCGTGGCCGTACTTATTCAGCGGCCGACTGCTTTGCGTCTCCCCCTTCCGTATCCCCGTCACTCCCGTACGCAGCGGACGGGAAGACCTGCGGCACGGGCGGCTCCCGCGTTCGCATACGTGATGGCAAGGCGGCTCGAATACAGGTCATAAGCGGCTTTTTCCGTGGCGGTGGCAGACCAAATGAAGCCCAGTTCGCCGCCCCATGTCAGTTGGGTAGTCACCTCCTGCCGGGCTCCACCCGCAGGATACCATGCCGTGCCGCCGTTCACGTTTTCCGGTCCGTAGATCCGTCCGTTTGTCGCCAAGAGTGTATTGTCCCCGTTCCAAATGCTATTTTCGACTGTGAAAGCGGCCCACAGGCTTCGTTCCTCCGTGCCGCTCGGCGGCACCCGCCACCCTACCGGGCAGGGGTCGAAGAGGGTCTTTATCCCGTCTTGCCATAAAGAGGCGTTCTGCGGCGAAGTCCAGTCCCCGTTAGAGGCCGAGAAATAGAAGCCGGAGAGGTTGCGGATCGCGGTGCATTGAGCGATAACTTCCCGGTCGGCAGGGCGTTCCTGCCATTAAAACCCCCTGCGCGTGCCTCCAATCCGGTAAAAATGTGTACTTTTGCCCCGTAAATCGTTAATATTTATCGGATAATCCCTCGTCTATGACTCCGCTTTCCATTGTCTGGGACGCCAATCCCGTCGCCTTTTCCATCGGTTCGCTCGAAATAGCCTGGTACGGTGTATTGTGGGCCGTAGCTTTGCTGGCCGCCCTGTGGATATTCGCCCGGATGGTCAAACGCGAAGGGCTCGATCCCCGGCTGGTGGATTCCGGCTTCCTGTACGGCGTTCTGGCCACCATTATCGGGGCGCGGCTGGGTCATTGTATCTTTTATGAGCCGCAGGAGTATTTCCTGCATCCGTTCATGTCGGATTTCCCATGGATCAAGATTCTCGACATCCGCGGCGGGGGGCTGGCCAGCCACGGGGCGGCCATCGGGCTGCTGGTGGGGCTGTGGCTCTTTGCGCGGAAGTGGAAATTCCCCTATATCTGGATACTCGACCGCGTGGCGGTGATGGTGCCGTTGAGCGGAGCGCTGGTGCGGCTGGGGAACCTGATGAACTCCGAGATCATCGGGGATCCCACTTCGCTGCCGTGGGGCTTTTTGTTCGTCAGGTCTTACGAGTGGCAGGCGTTGTACGGGCCGGGCGTCTATCCCCCGGACGGGCTGGCTTGCCATCCGACCCAGATTTACGAGGCGTTGGCCTACCTGGCGATCTTTTTCCTGCTGGCCCACCTCTACTGGCGCACGAAGCTGGCCTCGCAGAAGCGGGGGGTGATCTTCGGCCTGTTTCTGATCCTGCTGTTCGCCGTGCGGTTCCTGATCGAGTCGATCAAGCTGCCGCAGGAGGCGTGGGAGCAGGCGATGGCCCTGAACATGGGGCAGATACTCAGCATTCCGTTCATTATTGCGGGCGGGGCGATCCTGCTGTGGGCCCTGCGGCGTCCGGCCCAGCCGTATGAGAATATGCCGCTGGCGAAAAACGCCCCGAAGAATACCCATAAAAAACGTAAATAACTATGCGACTTCTCCTTATCAGCAATTCGACCAATGCGGGCGAAGCCTATCTGGAATACCCGAAACGGAATATCGCCGATTTTCTGGCGGCCTCTTCCCCCGCGGGCGACCGTGTGGATACGGTGCTGTTTGTGCCGTATGCGGCGGTGACATTCAGTTATGACGACTATCAGGCCAAGGTGGCGGCGCGGTTCGCGGAGTTCGGGGTGAAGGTCGATTCGGTGCATCGTTACGATAACCCGGCCGAGGCGGTGCGTAAGGCGCAGGCGATCGTGGTCGGCGGGGGCAATACGTTCCACCTGGCCAAGACGATGCAGGATCAGGGGCTCTACGAGCCGATCCGCGAGGCGGTGATCGACCGCGGGGTGCCGTATATCGGCTGGAGCGCGGGCTCGAACATGAGCTGCCCGACGATCTGCACGACCAACGATATGCCGATCGTGGAGCCGCTGTCTTTCAAGGCGCTGAACCTCGTTCCGTTCCAGATCAACCCGCACTACCTGGACGCCCATCCGGACGGTCACGCGGGCGAGACGCGGGAGATGCGGATCGAGGAGTATATCGCAGCCAACAAGGGGATGAATGTGGCGGGCTTGCGTGAGGGGTGCATGCTACTGGTTGAGGGGGGTAAGATGTCGCTGGTCGGCCGGCGGCAGCTGCGGCTGTTCCGCTACGGGCAGCCCCCGCGCGAACTCACAGCGGCCGACGACCTGTCGTTTTTATTGTAAGTTTTATTGTTCTGTACCCGCACCGCACTGTCGCTTTTCTGAAGAAAAGCTCCGCAAAAGACTTTCGAGAATGCTGGCGCATTCTAAATCTATCACAGCCTCACTTTTGGCGCAACGGGTGGGGCGTCAAGCCCTTCGGGCCAGCCCCACTCCGTTCGCCAAAATAGAAGGACTTCGGCAGACTGAGGTTGAGCGTAGCTTCACAAAGTTTTTTTGGTTCTTTTTGTTCACAAAAAGAACAGTACCAGACGGTACAGTGCAAAATAAACCTACGATAAAATGGCGGAACATATCGAAACCGGCTTGCGGGGCGAGGAGTTGGCGGCGGACTATCTGGCCGCCTGCGGGTGGCAAGTCGTAGGGCGCAGGTGGCGGGACGGCGGAACCGGGGGATCCGGAACAGACATCGACATCATCGCCCGTTCGCCCGACGGAGTCTATCACTTCGTCGAAGTCAAGACCCGCACATGCTCGGCATTCCGGCAAGGGGACTTTTCCCCTGAGGCCGCGGTGACGGCCGGGAAAGCGCAGCGGATGTTGCAGGCTGCCGAACGGTATATGGGCGCACAGGGGCTTGGCGGCGAGATCGCCGTGGACTTGGTTGCGGTGGTTCTGGGCAGCGGAACGGCAGGGCCCGAAGTGCGTTACTATCCGGACATCGTGCGGTAACGGGGAAAAAGTCGGGACGGGCGTCGAAAAAAGAGCCCGTTTTGCAATAGATATAAAAATGTTATCTTTGAAAATCTGCGCTTTCCGAAAATAATCGGAAAATGGGAACGGACAAAACGAAAAAACGGAAACAACTCAATTCCATATGAGCGAAAATACACGACAGACACCCGACATGCTTTTCGAAGTAAGCTGGGAAGTATGTAACAAGATCGGCGGCATTCACACCGTCGTAGGGACCAAAGCGCTGACCGCCATCGAGCAGTTCGGCGACGACCACTACATCGTTATCGGGCCCGACCTGACCCGCGAGAACGACAATCCCGAGTTCGAAGAGGACCCCAACCTGCTCAAAGCGTGGCGCCAGATAGCCTATGCCGAAGGGCTGCGTATCCGCGTGGGACGCTGGAAGACCGTCAAGGGAACCCCCGTCGCCGTGCTGGTCAACTTCTCGGCCATCATGGGCCAGAAAGACCAGATACTGGCCAAACTGTGGGAAGACTACAAAGTGGACTCCATCAGCGGACAGTGGGACTACGTCGAACCCGTCCTGTTCGGCTGGGCCGCCGGGAAAGTGATCGAAAGCTACGTCAAGTACCACAACGAGCCCGGCAAACACGCCGCGGCCCATTTCCACGAGTGGATGACCGCCAGCGGCGGCCTCTACCTCCAGAAAGAGCGTCCCTCGATCGCTACGGTCTTTACGACCCACGCCACCGTTATCGGGCGGTCGATTGCCGGCAACGGCCTGCCCCTCTACAGCGGGCTGGACTCCTTCAACGGGGACGACCTGGCGCGGCAGTTCGGCGTGACCGCCAAGCACTCCATCGAAAAGAGCGCCGCGCATAGCATGGACGCCTTCTCGACCGTCAGCGAGATCACCAAACGGGAGTGCAAAGCTTTGCTGGACGCCGACGTGTCGGTGGTGACCCCCAACGGATTCGAGGACGGGTTCGTCTGGCAGGGGCAAGAGGCCGAGGACAAGAAGCGCGAGGCGCGCGACCTGATGATCCGCGTGGCCGAGGCCACGCTCGGCATCCAGTTGCAGAACGACCCGCTGATCGTCTCGATCGGGGGACGCTACGAGTTCAAGAACAAAGGGATCGACGAATTCATCGACTCGCTGGGCGAACTGAACAACAACGACGGCTTGCAGCGGGATATCCTGGCCTATATCATGGTGCCGTGCTGGAACCACGGGCCGCGCCGGGACCTGCAAGGCATCCTCTCGGGCGACAAAGAGTGCTGCATGGACTACGCCGGATCCCTGAACACGACCCACTACCTCGGCGACCCGGACAACGACCCGGTGGTCAACCACCTCCGCGCCCGCGGCCTGCTGGGTAAGGGCAACCGCGTGCACACCGTCTTCGTGCCGAGCTACCTGAACGGCGACGACGGCATTTTCAACAAGACCTATTACGAACTGTTGGTGGGGATGGATGTGACCGTCTTCCCGTCGTATTACGAGCCGTGGGGCTACACGCCGCTGGAGAGCATCGCCTTCTCGGTGCCCACCGTGACCACCGACCTGGCCGGGTTCGGCCTGTGGGTGCAGCAGCATTCGGAAGGCGGCCACGAGGGCGTTACCGTCGTGCACCGCGACGACACCAACAGTCCGGAAGTGGTGGCGGCCATCGCACAGACCCTGACCGAATACGCCAATATGGGCGACGACGATATGCGGAAACGCCGCGAATCGGCGCGGGAGATATCCAAGACCGCTTTGTGGTCGAACCTTTTCACCTACTACCTCGACCTCTACCAAGTCGCTTTGCAGGCGGCTTTGCGGCGCAGCGCGCGTACCTATACCGACGGGGGGGCCACCCACGAGCAACTCAACTACATGCGCCAGCAGCTGTTGCTGGAGAGCAAGCCGAACTGGACCCGGATGATGGTCGAAAGCTCGGTGCCGGAGCGGCTGCACCCGCTTGAGGCGTTGACCAAAAACCTCTGGTGGTCGTGGTACGACCCAGCCCGGCAGCTCTTCGAGTCGATCGACCCGGAGCTGTGGAACAAAGTGGATCGCAACCCGATCGACCTGATCGACCAGCTCAACCTCAAGAAACTGCGCGAGTTGACCGAGAACGAGGAGTTCCTGGGGCGGATGGACGCGGTCTACGCCGAGTTTCAGAAATATATGGCGGCCAAACCGAAGGACGCCCGGCCCAAGATCGCATACTTTTCCATGGAGTATGGTTTGCACCATACGCTGAAGATCTATTCCGGCGGGCTGGGGATCTTGGCGGGGGACTACCTCAAGGAGTCTTCGGACAAGAATGTGCCGATGACCGCGGTGGGGCTGCTGTACCGTTACGGGTACTTCACCCAGCGGCTGTCGGCGGCGGGCGACCAGGAGGCGAGCTACGAGCCGCAGGACTTCTTCAAACTGCCGATCAGCCCGGTGCGCGACGCGCAGGGGAACTGGAAGACCGTCACGGTCAATTTTCCGGGACGCAAGGTCATCGCCAGAATATGGAGGTGTGATGTGGGCAGGACCGAGCTCTACCTGATGGATACCGACCACGACCTGAACCAGCCGGAAGACCGCAGCGTGACGCACCATCTCTACGGCGGCGACTGGGAGAACCGTCTCAAACAGGAGTTCCTGTTGGGAATCGGCGGTATCCGTTTGTTGAACACGCTGGGGATCGAATCCGATATTTACCACTGCAACGAGGGGCATGCGGCCTTTATCGGGCTGGAGCGGGTGCATAACCTGATCGCCAAATACGACCTGAGCTTCTCCGAAGCGATGGAGTGCGTGCGCTCGTCGTCGCTGTTCACGACCCATACGCCGGTGCCGGCAGGGCACGACGCCTTCCCGGAAGATATGATCCGGCAGTATATGTCGCACTATCCCGACCGGCTGAAGATCACCTGGGAACAGTTCATTAACCTCGGCAAGACCAACCCGAACGACCTGGGCGAGAAGTTCTCGATGAGCGTGCTGGCCTCCAACATGTCGCAGGAGGTCAACGGGGTGAGCTGGCTGCACGGCGAGGTGAGCAAGGAGATCCTCAAAAACATATGGCCGGGCTACCTGCCCTGCGAGCTGCATATCGGTTACGTGACCAACGGGGTGCATTTCCCGACGTGGGCCGCGACCCGGCTGAAAGAGATGTATTACAACGCTTTCGGGGAGTCGTTCCGGAACGGCGACTACTCGAAGGAGAACTGGGAGAAGGTCTACAACATCGACGACAAAGTGCTGTGGGACGCCCGGCTGTACCTCAAGGAGCGGCTGATGAAGAAGATACGCACGCGCGTGGCCGACCCGGTGCAGTTCCGGTTCGACTCGCCGCGGCAGATCGTCCAGATACAGGAGTCCCTGAAGAACGACGTGCTGACCATCGGTTTCGCGCGGCGGTTCGCCACCTACAAGCGGGCGCACCTGCTGTTCACCAACATGGAGCGGCTGGAGCGGATCGTGAACAATCCGGAGCGCCCCGTGCAGTTCGTCTTTGCGGGTAAGGCCCACCCGGCCGACAAGGCGGGGCAGGACCTGATCAAAAAGATCGTCGAGGTGTCCAAGATGCCGCAGTTCCTGGGGAAGGTCATTTTCCTCCAGAATTACGACATGGAGCTGGCCCGGCGGATGGTGCAGGGGGTGGACGTGTGGATGAACACCCCGACGCGGCCGCTGGAGGCTTCGGGGACCAGCGGCGAAAAGGCCGTGATGAACGGTGTGCTGCACTTCTCGGTGCTCGACGGCTGGTGGGTCGAAGGCTACAAGGAGGGCGCCGGGTGGATGCTGCCGATGGAGAGCACGTTCGACGACCCGCGCTACCAGGACGAAATGGATGCGGAGATGATCTACGCCACCATCGAGGAGCAGATCGCGCCGCTCTATTACGACCGTGACGAGAACAATCTGCCCACCAGGTGGGTGGCAGCGGTGAAGAAATGTATCGCCGAGGTGGCTTCGCAGTTCACCACCAACCGCATGATGCAGGATTACGAAGACCGCTTCTATTCGAAGCTCTTCGCGCGGCATGAGAAGATGGTCGCGGACGATTTTGCGCAGGCGCGCGAGATCGCGGCGTGGAAACGGCGCGTGAGCCGCTCGTGGGACAAGGTGCAGGTGCTCAATTTCCAGCAGTACGACGTGGGGCATACGGCCATCAAGCTGGGCGAGCACTACAATCTGGAGGTGAACGTGGACATCGACGGCCTGATGCCGGAGGATATCGGCGTCGAGGTGCTGGTGGCCGAGCAGATCACCGACGACGGGCGCAATAATGGCAAGATCAACCTCAAGAGTACGCACCAGTTCGAGCTGGTGGAGGTGGAAGGGAGCGTGGCGACTTTCCGGCTGAAATCCACGCCGGAGAACGCGGGTTCATACGACGTGGCCATCCGGGTCTATGCCAAAAACCCGAAACTGCCGCATCGCATGGACTTCGCCCTGGTCAAGTGGGTGTAGGGCCGGCGGGTAAAGCAGAAAAGCGTTATCTTTGCGCCCACACAAGTAAAACCGAACGATGAAACAACCGAAAAGATACCTGGTTACCTCGGCGCTGCCGTATGCCAACGGGCCGGTGCATATCGGCCACCTGGCGGGCGTTTACGTGCCTTCAGACATTTACGTGCGCTACCTGCGGGGCAGGGGCGAGGACGTGCTTTCCATTTGCGGCTCGGACGAGCACGGCGTGCCGATCACCATCAAGGCCAAAAAGGAGGGGGTGACGCCGCAGGATGTGGTGGACAAGTACAACGGGATCATCAAGGAGGCTTTCCGGCGGTTCGGGATCAGTTTCGACATCTACTCCAGAACCTCGAGTCCGGTCCATGCGAAGACTGCTTCGGACTTCTTTAGGAAGCTCTACGAGCAGGGGGACTTTATTGAGCAGACGACGGAGCAGTATTACGATCCGGAGGCGCAGCAGTTCCTGGCGGACAGGTATATTACGGGTACCTGCCCCAAGTGCCAGAGCGAGGGGGCGTATGGGGATCAATGCGAGAAGTGCGGATCGACGCTGTCGCCGACCGAACTGATTAACCCGAAATCTGCGATCACGGGGGCGACGCCGGTACTTAAGGAGACCAAGCACTGGTTCTTGCCGCTGGACCGGTATGAAGCGTTCCTGCGTGAATGGATACTCAAGGAGCACGGGCCGGAGAACGGCGTCGGCCACGAGGTGTGGAAATCCAACGTTTACGGGCAGTGCAAGAGCTGGCTGGATGGGGGACTTTTGCCGCGGGCTGTGTCGCGTGATTTGGACTGGGGTATTCCCGTGCCGGTGCCGGGGGCGGAGGGGAAGGTCTTGTATGTGTGGTTCGACGCGCCGATCGGCTATATCTCGGCTACCAAGGAGCTGTTCGAGAACCGTGGCGATGCGGAGGGGTGGAAACCGTATTGGCAGGATCAGGAGACCAAACTGGTGCATTTTATCGGCAAAGACAATATCGTGTTCCACTGCATCGTCTTCCCGTCGATGCTCAAGGCCCACGGGGACTTCATCCTGCCGGAGAACGTGCCGGCCAACGAGTTCCTGAACCTCGAAAACGACAAGATCTCCACTTCGCGGAATTGGGCGGTGTGGCTGCACGAGTACCTGGACGAGTTTCCGGGCAAGGAGGATGTGTTGAGGTATGTGTTGTGCGCCAATGCGCCGGAGACCAAGGACAACGACTTCACGTGGCGCGATTTCCAGGCGCGGAATAATAATGAGTTGGTGGCGATTTTCGGGAATTTCGTGAACCGGGCGCTGGTGCTGACGGGTAAGTATTTCGGCAACCGTGTTCCGGCGTTGGGGGAATTGACGGACTACGACCGCGAGACGATCGAACAGTTGCCGGTCATCAAGGCTGCTATCGAGCATAATATCGAGAATTACCGCTTCCGGGAGGCGCTGAAGGAGATGATGAACCTGGCGCGGCTGGGGAACAAGTACCTGGCGGATACGGAGCCGTGGAAGGTGATTAAGACCGATGAGGTGCGGGTGGCGACGATTCTGAATATATCGTTACAGATTACGGCATCGCTGGCGATCGCGTGCGAGCCGTTCCTTCCTTTTACTTCGGCGAAGCTCCGGGGAATGATTAATCTGCCCTCGGCGGAGGCGAAGTGGGACAATATCGGCTGCATGACGCTGTTGGCGCCGGGACACGAACTGGGACAGGCGCAGCTGTTGTTCGAGAAGATCGAGGATTCGGTGGTGGAGGCGCAGTTGGCCAAGTTGGCGGCGACCAAAGCTGCGAATGCGGCGGCGAATGCGGCCGTTGCCGAGGCTAAGGCGGAGGTCGTTCAGTTCGACGACTTCGCCAAGATGGACATCCGCGTGTCGCGGGTCGTGGCGGCGGAGCCGGTGCCGAAAACGAAAAAGCTTTTGAAACTGACCGTGGATACGGGACTGGATACCCGGACGATCGTGTCGGGGATCGCGGAATATTTTACCCCGGAACAAATGGTGGGGAAACGGGTGCTGGTGCTGGTGAACCTCGCGCCGCGGGTGCTCAAGGGGATCGAGTCTCAGGGTATGATCCTGATGGCCGAGTCGCCGACGGGCGTTTTGTCCGTCGTGGCCCCGGTTGCCGAAGATGAAGAATCCGCCTTAAAAGCGGCTCCGGTGGGTTCGGTGGTCGGATAAATAGTTCCGATGCCGTCCGTCACGGCTTTTGCGCCGCTGACGATATAGGGGAATACGAATCCCCCTACACTTTTCAATAACGGATAACTGCGGGCCTCTTTCAGCGTTTTGCCGAGGGAGGCCCGGTTTTTGGGCGAGAGCCACGGCATGGCCGCCTCCAGCGCGACAAGAGCCAGCCCCAGCAGCAGCACTCCTTTGGCCACGGCGAACAGGGCGCCCAGCAGCCGCAGCGGCCCGGCCAGTCCCCCCGCTTTCAAAAGGCGCGTGACCAGCTGGCAGAGAAGGATCACGCAGACCAGCACCCCGATCAGCACGATCACGAAAAGCGCTTCGGAGGGCATCTCCTCCAGGTCGAGCCAGCGGCCTATGGCGTGCGAGAAACGGTAAGCCACCCATGCCCCCGCGACGATTCCTACGATGCCGCTGAGTTGGACGAGGATGCCGCTGCGCCAGCCGCTCCACACGCATAGCACCAGCACGAGGCCCACCAGTATGTCGATGATATTCATAGAGGCAAAGATAGTGTTTTCGATGGATGCCGACACCCGACCCGGGATCATTACTATCCCAGCGATACGCAGTATCGCTCGTCCCACCGCGGTCACGCGGGGCCCGCGCGGCAGCGCAGTTCCACACAGGTAGAGTCAAGGCGCCTTTGGGGAGCGTTCGCAGCGACAATCGGTGTAAGAGGACACCATTGTTTCCGGAAACACCGCGCGCGACTGCTGACAAAGGAAATCGTTTCAACAAGCCAAGGCTTGTTGAAACCGGATTTCCGTCAGCGCGCGGTCATAAAAATAGTCTGATCGGACGCTCGACGCAGTAGCACGGTCATTCACCTGAATGACCGTTGCGAATCTATCCCGCCAGCCCCGCGAAGAAGGGAACCATAAAGGGAACGGAAAGATCGGCGATCACCCCTTGCAGCACGGCCAGCGCGAGGTACTGCGGCCCGCAGCTGCGTAAAATGCCCGGCAGCGATACATCCATGGTCGTGGCCCCGCCGGAACAGATCGGCCCCAGAGGCGAGAACCGTTTCACCATCCATGCCGCACCCACCACCGTCAGCATTTCGCGCGTAATGTTCGCCAGCAGGCCGATCGTCCCGATTTCCGGGCCGCGCAGCTCGGCCAAAAGCACCCCCGACAGGGAGTAATAGCCCTGTCCCGACCCAACCGCCATGGCGTCCGACCAGAGCATAGGCCGGCCGCCTGCGACCTGCATAAGGCCCCAGACGGCCGTCACGCCCGCCCACGAGCCGAGAATGGTCGCCAGCGGCACCAGCATGCTCCGTTTGGGCTGGCTGGCGATGCTGCGGAGCGTCGCCGTGTCGCTGCCTACCGTGATCCCCACGGCCAGCATCAGCAGGTACAAAGCGCACATGGCCAGCGGCCATTCCTCCACCCACCGGGCCGCCGGGGTCAGGATGCCCAGCGCGATGCCGGCGGTGAAGGTTCCTACGATAACGAGGCTGAAACGGCCTCCGCCGCCGGAGGTCGCTTCGTCATCCGTTGCCGAAGGTTCCGGCGCTGTCGGAGCGACTTTCCGGAAACTGTACCTCCACAGCGTTTTGGCGGCGAGCAGTACGCCGCCTACGGCTCCTACGCCCAGCAGGACGGCCGTCAGCCCGATGGTGCCGAGGTTGCGGAGCACCAGTTCGTTGCCCCCCACCTCCGCGCCGAGGAAGACCATCAGCATCAGGATGGCGGCCGTGACGGCTACCCCGGCGATCCTGCGCGGATGCGGCAGGCGGCGGGTGAGCCACCCGGCGGCGACTCCGAGGCACATGACGGCGAAAATCTTGAGCATGATCCTGCAAAAATAACGATTCCCGCTCCCCTCCAAGGCCGGAGAGAGGCGGGAATGACGGTTTCAGTGTGTGACCCCGACGGGATTCGAACCCATATCGTCAGAACCGGAATCTGATATTCTATCCATTGAACTACGGGGCCGTCCTGTAACGTGCCTTCGGCGCATTACGGATGCAAATATACGCTTTTTTCTGATAATACCTTACTCACCTTGAACAAAAACAGGCGGAGGGTAAAATTAGCGGAACAGTTCCGAGATCAGGAAATCCGATACCAGCAGGCGTTCCGGTCGGACGGCGAATCCTTCCGGTGTGCGGCGCATATCGCCCGTAGCTACGAAATTTTCGCAGCGGGCCGTTATCCTCGCGACTTCTTCGGGCCCGAAACGGGCGGCCAGGTATCCGGTCGAGAGGCCCTCCGCTGTCCGGAGCCGCGTCATCAGGTATTCGTTCAGGCGGTCGGTTTCCGTCAGCCGTTCGACACTGTGCGGCGCTCCTTCCAGGTAGAGCCGGTTGCTCGACACGTTCCACGACCGGCGATCCGCTCCGTCGTAAGAGTGTGCCGAGGGGCCGACGCCCAGATAAGGCTCCCCAGTCCAGTAGGAGCTGTTGTGCCGGGCCCGGAATCCCGGAAGGGCGAAGTTGGAGACTTCGTAATGTTCGAATCCGGCTTGGGTCAGGGTCTCGCGCAGCATCCCGAAATGCAGTTCCGACACGGTTTCGTCCACGGGCTTCAATCCCTGTTTGCCGAACACGGTGCGGGGCTCGACGGTCAGGTGGTAGGCGGAGATGTGCTGCACGCCCAGCGATACGGCCCGGTCGAGGTTGTACTGCCATTCTTCGGGGGTCATCCAGGGCAGGCCGTAGATCAGGTCGATGGTGATGTTCCCGAATCCCGCTTCCTGCGCGTGGCTTACCGCTTCGGCGGCTGCGTGGGCGGTGTGGCGGCGGTTCATGCGCTGCAGGTGGTCGTCGCGGAATGACTGGATGCCGATGCTCAGGCGGTCGATGCCTGCCTCGCGCAGTCCGCGGAGGTATTCGGGGGTCAGGTCGTCGGGATTGGCTTCGAGGGTCGTTTCCTCGAAACTGCCGACGTTCCAAAGTCTGCGCACTTGGCGAACAAGATCCCGGATCTCTCCGGCTGTGCAGACGGAGGGGGTGCCTCCGCCGAAGTAGAGGGTTTTTACGCTTCCGGACGGGATCTCGTCCTGCCGCCGGGCGAGTTCGCGCGCTATGGCTTCGAGCATCTCGCCTTTGCGGGTGAGGCTGGCGCTGTGGTGAAAGTCGCAGTAATGGCATATCTGCCGACAAAAGGGTATGTGTAGATATATCCCGGACATATTTTTTATCCTATTTTTGTGCCGCTAATCGTTCGGTTTATTTTGCACCGTTCCGCCTGGTACTGTTCTTTCTTTGAAAAGAAAGAACCAAAGAGCCGACGCGGCAGCCGAGTAGCCATACAGCCTGCTTGAATGGCCGAGGCGCCAGGAGGAAGGCGAAACCAAACTTTCAGCTATCTACGTTATTCCTTAGGCTCTGCAATCACTTGCTTTGGGTTACATCGGCCGGAGCCAGCGGAGGCAAAACAAGCGTAGCGCAGTTGCGGCCCTCCGCCGGGGGTGGCTCCGGGCCGCCCGCTGACGCGGAAATCGAAGGTGGCAGTGCGGTGCGGGCAGGTACGGATAACCGAACGAATAAAGGTAAAAAAATGAAAGGAATATATGCCGTTTTGTTGTTGGTCGTATCCAACACATTCATGACCCTGGCCTGGTACGGCCAGCTGCGGTTCAGGTTTTTCCAGGGCATGCCCCTGTGGGGGATTATACTCGTCAGCTGGAGCATCGCCCTGTTCGAATACAGCTTTATGATCCCCGCCAACCGGCTTGGGTTCGAAGGCACCGGAGGCCCCTTCAGCCTCCTGCAGCTCAAAGTGATACAGGAAGTAGTCACCCTGCTCGTGTTCGCCGTGTTCACCACCCTCTTTTTCAAGACCGAAGCCCTGCGGCTCAACCACCTGTTCGGCGCCATGTTCCTCGTGCTCGCCGTCTATTTTATGTTCAAAAAATAAGGAACCCCGGCGGAAAAGGTTATATTTGTAACCGGACATCACATCAATAGCGAAAAAACGTATGAAACACATAGCTACTCTTTTGGGGGCGGCGGCCCTGCTCGCCGGATGCTCCGGCAGCGGCGTGACTATCCGCGGCGACATCGCACAGGGAGGCGGCGGGAAAACCATCGTCGTGGAACGCGTTTTACCCGCCGGCGCCCGCTTTGTCGATTCGGTGAAGACCGACCGGAAGGGTAACTTCAATATCTTTATCGAGCAGAAGCCCGGCGTGCCGGAATTCTACACCCTGCGTATCGCCGGCGGGGGCGGCGTGCCCCTGCTCGCCGATGCGGCCGAAAAGATCGTGGTGCGGGTCGTTGACAGCACCGCACGCGACTATACCGTGACCGGCTCCGAAGGCTCCGCCTTGGTGCAGGAAGCCAACGGCATACTGGAACAGGCCGATCCCATCGCCCGGAAACAGGCTGCGGCGGCGTTTCTCTCGCGGCATGCCGGATCGCTGGCCGCCATCGTACCGCTTTACCAAACCGCTGCGGACGGCTCGTTCGTTTTCGCGGACGACGCTGCCGATGTAGTCTATTTCGGGATGGTCAGCGACTCGCTCGGCAGCCGTTACCCCGGATCGCCCTACGCGCAGGCGCTGGCCGCCGACGTGCAGAGCTTCGCGAACGTGGCCGCGGCCGGGCGGCTGGTCGCCGAGAATATGGACAACGTAGTCACCTTCCCGGAACTGGACATGCCCGACGTGCTGGGCAAACGGCAAAAGCTCTCCGGCCTGAAAGGAAAGGTCGTCCTGCTGTCGTTCACGGCCACCGACCTGCCGGAACTGAAAATCCTGAACCGGGAACTGGTCGAAGTGTACGACAGGCATGCGGCGCAGGGTTTCGAAGTTTACCAGGTGTCGCTGGACATGAACAAAGCGCGGTGGATCGGGAACGTTTCGGAACAGCGGCTGCCGTGGATCTCGGTGTGCGACCTGCGCGGCGCCGAGTCGCCCGCGGTGAAGCTCTACAATGTTCAGAAGATCCCGGCCAGCTTCCTGATCGACCGCGAAGGGAACATCGTGCGGCATAACCTGGCGCCGTCGGATATCGAAGCCGCCGTGGCGGAGCTTTTATAACCGATTTCTGCGGGGAGATGGCTTATTATTTCGCATCGGACGTACATTTGGGGCTTGCCTACAACGGCGCCGATCCGCGCGGGCGGGAGCGGCGCTTTGTGGCGTGGCTCGACGCGGTCGAAGGTGATTGCGAGGGGCTGTTCCTCGTGGGGGATATCTTTGATTTCTGGTTCGAGTACAAGCGGGTCGTTCCGAAAGGCTTCGTCCGGACGCTGGGCAAACTGGCGGAATTCTGCGACCGGGGTATCCCCGTGCACTTCTTTACCGGGAACCACGACCTCTGGATACGCGACTACTTCGAAAAAGAGATCGGCATGACCGTGCATACGGCCCCGGAGGTGTTCGAACTGCATGGGGAGACTGTTTTTATCGCCCACGGCGACGGGCTGGGGAAGACCGGCGACTGGAAATACTCCCTGCTGCGGCGAATCTTCCACAGCGGCTTTTTGAAGCGCTTTTTTTCGGCCGTCCTGCATCCGAACGTGATGATGCGGTTCGGCCATTGGTGGTCGTCGCACAACCGGCACGGGCGCAAGGAGGGGGTGGCGCACGAGTTCCGGGGCGAGGAGGAGCCAGTCGTGCGGTTCGCGCGGGTCTATATCGCCGAACATCCGGAGACCTCCTACCTGGTTTGCGGCCACATCCATACGCCGGTGGTGCACCGGCTCAGCGACCGCAGCAACGTGGTGATACTCGGCGAGTGGATCGAGCGGCCGTTTTACGGGCGGCTGGCGGCGGATGGCAAAGGGATGGAACTGATCGAATTTTAGCGTATGACGGAGACTTATAAGCGGGTGGCTGTCAAAGTGGGCAGCAATGTGCTGACGCGGGACGACGGCACGCTGGACGTGACGCGGATGTCCGCGCTGGTGGACCAAATGGTGGCCTTGCGACGGGCGGGGATCGAGGTGATTCTCATCTCGTCCGGGGCGGTGGCGTCCGGGCGCAGCGAGCTGGGGACGGGGCTGAAGCTGGACGACGTGTCGTCGCGGCAGCTCTACTCGGCCGTGGGACAGGCGAAGCTTATCAACCGCTATTACGACCTGTTCCGGGGCTACGGGATCGCCTGCGGGCAGGTGCTGACCACGAAGGACAATTTCGGCAGCCGCAACCTCTACCTGAACCAGAAAAACTGCATCGGCATTATGCTGGCGGCCGGGGTGGTGCCGATCGTCAACGAGAACGACGCGGTTTCCATTACGGAGCTGATGTTCACCGATAACGATGAGCTGTCGGGACTGATCGCCACGATGATGGATGCCGAGGCGCTGATTATTTTGAGCAATATCGACGGCATTTACGACGGCAATCCGTCGTGTCCGGGCTCGGCGGTGATCCGAAGTGTGGAGGCCCATGCGTCGTTGGAGCAGTATATCCAGAGCGGGAAGTCGCAATTCGGGCGCGGAGGGATGCTGACCAAGACCAATATTGCGCGGAAGGTGGCTTCCGAAGGGGTGGAGGTCATTATCGCCAACGGGAAGCGGGACGATATCCTGCCGTCGCTTTTGCTGGGGCCGTCCCAGGCGCGGGCGGATGTGGTGTGCACCCGCTTTGTGCCGAGCGAAAAGGCGCCGTCGAGCGTGAAGCGGTGGATCGCCCACTCGGAGAGCTTTGCCAAGGGGATATTGCACCTGAACGACGGGGCGGTTGAGGCCCTTTTGGGGCGCGAGGCGACGAGCCTGTTACCGGTGGGAGTCGTGTCGGCGGAGGGGGAGTTCGACGAAGGGGATATCGTGCGGTTGGTGGCGCCGGATGGCAGGCAGATCGGCGTAGGACTAGTGACGGCGGACAACGAGGCGGTCGCGGCGTTGGCGGGGACGCACGGGGGTCGGCCGGTGGTGCATTACGACTATATGTACCTCGATTTGTAATCGTTCAGGTTCGGACATATAAACAGGAGGGCGGCACGTAATGTGTCGCCCTCTTGTGCTTTTACCGGTCTATACCGGCTATAAGTCCAGCACCGTGTTCCATCCGTGCCGATCCGCCGCTTCGCCGCGCTGGATGCCCACCAGTTCGTCGTACAGCTTCTGCGTCCACGGCCCGACCCCTTTCCCGAAATCGTAGGTCTTACCGTCCTGCGGGTCGTAAATGGTCGAAACGGGCGTGATGACCGCCGCCGTGCCGCAGCAGCCCGCCTCGCTGAAGGTATTCAACTCGTCGAGCTCCACGTGCCGCGCTTCGACCTCCATCCCGAAGTCTTCGGCGATCTGTTTCAGGCTCTTGTTGGTGATCGACGGCAGGATCGAGTGCGAGTCAGGCGTAATGTAGTGAGCCTTTCCGGCATTGTCCACACGTATCCCGAAAAAGTTCGCGGCCCCGCACTCGTCGATGTAGCGGTGGTGCGCGGGGTCGAGGTAGAGTACGCTGTCGTAACCCTTTTCATGCCCTTCCATCGCGGAGGTGAGGCTCGCCCCGTAGTTGCCGCCCGCTTTGGTGTGCCCGGTTCCGAACGGCGCCGCCCGGTCGTGCGTGCGGTCGACGATGGCGCTGATCCCTTTCATCCCGCCGCTGTAGTACGGCCCCACCGGGCTGACGAACATCAGCAGCAGGGTCTCCTCCGCGGGCTTGACGCCCAGCTGCGCCCCGGAGCCGACGATCACGGGCCGGATATAGAGCGATCCGCCGGTCTCGTAGGCCGGAATGTAGTCTTTGTTGTCGCTCACCACTTTGGTGACCATTTCGCAGAACAGCTCCACGCTGGGCACCGCCATCTGAAGGTATGCGGCGGAACTTTGCATGCGCTTCGCATTCTCGTCCATGCGGAAGATCCGCACTTTGCCGTCTTTGCAGCGGAACGCTTTCAGCCCTTCGAAGGCGGTCTGCCCGTAATGCAGCGCCGTGGCGGCCATGTGCATGGTGACGGTCTCTTCGGTGTGCTCCTCGATGGGCCCCCACGCCCCGTCGCGCCAATAACAGCGCACGTTCACGGGGGTCCGGGTGTACCCGAATTTCAGGTTGTCCCAGTCTATATCTTCTGGTCTCATAATCGTTTGTTTTTTATTCGTTCGTTTAATTACTACCCTCCAGGGGTAGCGAATAAACGAACGGTTATAATTCAAAAAAGGTTAATCCAGTTCCCAGTCCGCGCCGTCCTTGCGGTCCTTGACCCGTATTCCCAGCGCCGCCAGCCGGTCGCGGATCAGGTCCGACGTCGCCCAGTCCTTGGCCGCCTTGGCCTGTTGCCGCACCTCGAGCACCATGTCGACCACCCCGCCCAGCCTGTTGTCACTACCCGTTGAAGCAGTTTCACCGGCTACCGAAGGTGAAAGACCCAACAAATCACCCAGAATACGGTCGAACGTATCCCGTAGAGTTTGTATATCCTCCGCCGTGGCGGATAGCGTACCGTCGTTCAGGGCATTCACATGCCGTACCCAGTCGAACAGCTTCGCGATCGCCACCGGGCTGTTCAGGTCGTCGCACAACGCCTCCTCGCACTCCGCGAGCAAAGATGCCGGCGACGGTATCGTAGAGGCAGATGCAGGCGTCAACCGCCCCGAAGTCAAGAGATTCCACGCCCGCGTCAGCCGTTCCAGCCCCTTCTCCGCCGCCTGCAACGCCTCGTCGCTGAAATCCAGCGTCGAACGATAATGCGCCTGCAAGATAAAGAACCGGATCACCATCGGCGCATAGGCTTGCGACAACAACGCATGATCTCCCGTGAAGAACTGCTCCAGCGTAATGAAATTCCCCAGCGACTTGCCCATCTTCTGTCCCCCGATGGTCACCATGTTGTTGTGCACCCAGTAGCGCGCCGAGGCATGGCCCTGCGCCGCCGTGGACTGTGCGATCTCGCACTCGTGGTGCGGGAACATCAAGTCCATCCCCCCGCCGTGAATGTCGAACGTCTCCCCCAAATACTTCGCGCTCATCGCCGAACATTCGAGGTGCCATCCCGGAAAACCCTCGCTCCACGGCGATGGCCACCGCATGATATGCTCCGGCGAAGCCTTTTTCCACAAAGCGAAATCCGCCGGGAACCGCTTTTCGTTCCCGAAATCCTCCGACCGCCCCCCAGACTGCATATCGTCCAGGTTCCGTCCGCTCAAAATCCCGTAATTATGCCCATCGGAAACATATTTCTGCACATCGAAATAGACCGACCCGTTGCTGACATAAGCATACCCCGCCTCCAAAATCGCCTTAGTCATCTCGATCTGTTCGATGATATGCCCCGATGCGTGCGGCTCGATCGACGGCCGGAGCACCCCCAGCCTGTCCATAAATTCGTGGTATCGGTTGGTGTAGTACTGCGCGATCTCCATCGGCTCCAGCTGTTCCAGCCGCGCTTTCCTGGCGATCTTGTCCTCGCCGCTGTCCGCGTCGTTCTCCAGATGCCCCACGTCCGTGATGTTCCGCACGTAACGCACTTTGTACCCCTCGTACCGCAGCAGGCGGAACAGCAGGTCGAACGTCACCGCCGGTCGTACATGTCCCAGATGCGGATCCCCGTAGACCGTCGGCCCGCACACGTACATCCCCACGGCCGGGGCGTGCAGCGGTTCGAACTCCTCCTTGCGTCGGGTCAGCGTGTTATAGAGATGGATCGGTTTGGCCATATTCTTGCTCTTAGGGTTAAGTGCATTTTGCAAATTTATTAATTTTGAGCCATTAATGTACCGAAGATGTATAGAAATTTAGCGGAATATGTCGCCGCGCTGGAAAAAGCGGGCGAACTGATCCGGATCGCCGCCCCGGTAGACCCGGAATTGGAGATCGCCGAGCTGACCGACCGGCAGGCCAAGCAGCCCGGCGGGGGTAAGGCCCTGCTGTTCGAAAACACCGGGACGGGATTTCCGGTGCTGACCAATATGCTCGGTTCCCAGCGGCGGATCTGTATGGCGCTGGGGGTGGATCGGCTGGAGCAGATCGGCGAGCGGATCGAGTCCCTGTTCACCGATGCCGTGCGGCCTAAGGCGGGGCTGATGGATAAGCTGAAGATGCTGCCGCTGCTCAAGGAGGTCGGCGAGTGGATGCCGCGCAGCGTTTCGAAGCGGGGCGAGTGCCAGCAGGTGATCCATAAGGGCGATGCGGCGGATTTGTCGAAGCTGCCGGTGCTGAAATGCTGGCCTTACGATGGGGGACGGTTCGTGACTTTGCCACTGGTGCATACCGTCGATCCGCAGACGGGCAGCCGTAACGTGGGGATGTACCGGATGCAGGTCTTCGACGGGCGGACGACGGGGATGCACTGGCACAAGCACAAGACGGGCGAGCGTCACTACCGGGAGTACCAGCGGCGGGGCGAGCGGATGCCGGTGGCGGTCTGCCTGGGGGGCGACCCGGCGTACACCTATTGCGCGACGGCGCCGCTGCCGGACGGGCTGGACGAGTACATGCTGGCGGGTTTCCTGCGGCGCAAGCCGGTGGAGCTGGTGAAGTGCCTGACCAACGACCTGCGGGTGCCGGGCGACTGCGATTTCGTGATCGAGGGCTATGTCGATCCGGCGGAGCCGAAGGTCATGGAGGGCGATTTCGGCGACCACACGGGCTTTTACTCGCTGAAAGACCTCTATCCGCGGTTCCATATTACCTGCATCACGCACCGCGTCCTCCATCGGCGACGCTGGTGGGCATTCCGCCGATGGAGGACGCCTATATCCAGCTGGCGACGGAGCGCATTTTCCTGGCCCCGATCCGTTACACGATCGCGCCGGAGGTGGTGGATCTCTGGATGCCGCCGGCGGGGGTGGCGCACAATATCGCGGTTTGCGTGATCGAAAAGAGCTATGCGGGGCAGGCTTTGAAGGTGGCCCATGCGTTGTGGGGCGCGGGTCAGATGAGTTTCAACAAGTTCCTGATCGTGCTGTCGGCGGAGGATGCCGAGGGGGTTTCCGGAGAGGGCTATGCGGATGTGATCCGGGAGCGGCTGCACCGGTTCGACCCGGCGCGGGACGCGCTGTTCTCGCGGGGGGTGCTGGATGTGCTGGATCATTCGGCGCCGCAGATGGGACTCGGTGGTAAGCTGTGCCTCGACCTGACGCGCAAGACGGCGGAGGAGGGGGGCGAGGTGCCGTACCGGGAGTCTGTGCCTGTCGAGGTTGTCTGGGATGATTTCGTGAAGGCGGCGGGGCTGGATTTCGATGACTTGGTGTGGCTGGCGGCGGGGAATGCGGATCCGGTGCGGGATGTGTCGGTGTCGGCGGAGGGGGTGCTGAGGCTGGACGCGCGGTTCAAACCGGAACAGGTGGAGCGGGGCTGGCCGAATGTGGTGACGATGTCGGAGGAGGTGATCGAGGCGGTGGACGCGCGCTGGGCGAAGTATGGCTTGGGTGGCGATCCGCTGCCATCGCCGTCGCGCAAATACCTGCCGCTCATGCGTTCGCATACTGCCAAACTGTAATCCTACGTTTATTCTGTACCCTTTCTTTGGGTTAGAGGCAACCGTTCTTTCTTTGAAAAGAAAGAACCAAAGAAACTTTCAGATAGCTACGCTATTCCTTAGTCTGCCGAAGTCCTTCTATTTTGGCGGGCGGAATGGGGTTTAAAGCCCTCCGGGCCAACCCCATTCGCCGCGCCAAAAGTGAGGCTGTGATAGATTTAGGATGCGCCAGCATCCTCGAAAGTTTTTCTGGTTCTCTTTGTTCACAAAGAGAACAGTACCCTCAAATACAATGAAAAAGGTATCAGAATAAACGGACGGTTAAAAAGTCGTACCTTTGTGGCAGTAAAAAAACGTAACCGCATGGCCAACAAGACCTTCGCCAAAATACGGAACTACATCAAAGACCCCGCCCATCACCGGCGCATCACCATCGTATTCTGGTGCGTCGTCGTAGCGCCCGCAGCCATACTCGGCCTGTTGCTGCTTTTGATCGGCTTCGGGGCGTTCGGTAAGCTCCCCACCTTCGAAGAGCTCGAAAATCCGCGCAGCAACCTCGCCACCGAAGTGATCTCCGCCGACGGCAGGAATATCGGCAGCTTCTTCATCGAAAACCGCTCCTACGTCGATTACGGCGACCTGTCGCCCAGCCTCGTGGCCGCTCTCGTCGCCACCGAAGACGCCCGTTTTTACAGCCACTCCGGTATCGACTTTCAGGGCCTGGCCCGCGTCGGGATCAAGACCGTGCTATTGGGCGACCGCGGGCAGGGCGGCGGGTCGACCATCAGCCAGCAGTTGGCCAAGAACCTCTATCCGCGCGACACCACCAACAGTTCCGGCCTGGTCAAAGCCGGGAAACTGGTGATCGCCAAGCTCAAAGAGTGGATCACCGCCGTGATGCTCGAACACAACTACACCAAAGAGGAGATCGTGGCCATGTACCTCAACACCGTCGAGTATGGCTCCAACGCTTACGGCATCAAGTCGGCCGCCGCCACCTTCTTCAATAAAACCCCCGCCGAGCTGGCTCCCGAAGAGGCGGCCATGCTCGTGGGCGTGGTGAACGCCCCAAGCCGGTACAGCCCCAAGCGGAACCCTGAGCGGGCGCTCCGGCGGCGCAACACGGTGATCGAGCGTATGGGGAGCGC